>NC_010699.1 GCF_000026185.1 Erwinia tasmaniensis Et1/99 | reverse complement strand
TTTTTAAATCATCATCTTTGTTCGTGAGCCTGACCTTGACCTTGACCTTGACCTGGCTTTCCGGGCACGCTGCTCCCCTGTTTCCGTCTCATCACCTCCGTCCCGCTCGCCTGACAAATCCGGGTGTGCCGTTCAGGGTTCGGCAAGGGGGTTTACAGCTTTAGCGGCCCCTTGCGGGTTCCTGAGCGGCACGGTATACCCGGAAAGGCGAGCTGGCGGTGGTGGTGAGACCATAACGGATGCTGACGCACTGACGGCCTTCCAGCCGCGGCAGCGGCTGGCATAAAAGCCCCGGAGGGGGGGCATATTGCCCTGGCAGTTGTGAGTTGCCCCTCCCCGGACGGGGTGAGACGGCTTGCTGGCTCAGTGGGGGGAACGACCGGTGTAGCCCTTATGCAAACACAGAGCCAGCAGGCTCAAATCGACTGCCATAATGGCGGAGAAAATTGCCAGCGCTATCTAATTAGCGCTGTAATTACTCATAGTTGCTTTCATTAGTTTTTCCTTATTGCCCACAGCGAAATAATCACCATCACAATACCAGTTACGATGCACAGCGTCCCCAACATAGATGTCGTGGTGTCCAGTACGTCCCCGTTGCCCAGTGGCGCAGTGGAGGTCATAAACTGAAGAAACAGGCCGTACACAAACAGGAGCAGACCAGACACGGGCAGCAGAGCCTTGAGCGCGATAATCAGCACTTCACTTGCGGAGTTGACCGGGGTTTTAAACCCGATCATCGCCGCCAGCGCGTAACAGACGATGTATCCGAAGTACCAGGCGATCCCTTCCGATGCACCAGGGAAATACCAACGCGTCCCCCCCATATAGACAACGCTGAACAGGCTGCCCAGCATAAGGAATACGGTCATTTGGTGTCCTATTTATCGTTGTTTCCGGCGTCAGGTGCAGCCTTGTCCGCGTCTGCGCCGTCATCGTCGGAATAGAAGTCCTGCGCCTCGCAGATCAGCGCATACAGTTCCTTGTGAAACTCATCCGTGGAGGAGGAAACGGTAATACTGTCTGCCTCGCGGGATACCTTTGCAAGCTGCGCCACCAGTTTCACGATGCGGGCGGATTTTTTGGCGCTAAACTTCGTGCTGGCGGCGGAGCTGGTCAGCTTGTTTTTACCTCTCGCCTTCTGCTCTGTCAGTTTTTCTTTCGCCACGGTTGCCGCTGACGCGCCGTGTTCGCGGGTCATCGAAAGCGCAGTGGTCATCGCCACTTCGCCCTGCTTCACCATATCGATCAGTTCATCGGGTGCAGACAGCAGGTTAAGGTGGTTGTCCACATCAACGCTGGAACGCTTCACTTTCACTGCGATTTCTTTCGGACTCAGTCCCTGATTGCTCAGCCGCTGATATGCCCGTGCCCGCTCAACAGGCGTCAGTGCCCGGCCCTGCGAGCTGGTGATCATGAAAGCCAGTCGGTCAGTTTCGGTGCCTTTGAAATCTTTGCATTCCAGCATCAGATGGGGGACGTCCGGCAATGCCGCCATTGCGCCCATTAGGCGATGATGGCCATCCATTACGCGAATTCCTTTTTCCGTCACCATCACGACAAGGGCAGGCACAAACTCCCCGGCAAGGTAAGCCTGACGGAATTCTTCAACGTGTTCCTCGTCAATATCACGGACATTGTACCCTGCCTCGATGTGGATCGCGCCCGGTGCCACAAAGTAAGTTTTCTGTGTTTTTATCGTGGTGTCGGTGCCGTCTTTACTAGCATAAATTTTTGAAAGTGAAGTCATGTTTTCTCCTTAAATTGCCGTTCCCGGCCCTGTTAGCGTGTTGTGTTACGGATAAACCAGTCAGATTTAGTTAGCCGTTCCGCCATGAATCCAAAGCCCTGAACGGTAAGATCAGCGTTAGGGAGCTGCGCCGCCGAGACCGTCACAAACGCCTGATGATTCACGAACGTTTGCCTGATGCCTTCTGTGTTTTTCTTGCTGTAGCTACGGCGAAAGACTATATGGAAAGTGCCTTCCCGCTCGTAGATAAACACGTCAAAACGTTTATTCCCGCGCTTATATTTGTCATGGTAAACCCAGTTATCACCAAACAGGGCAATATCCTTTAGCTGCATTTCCTGAAAATTCAAAAAACCCTCCGGGGCCTCAATACCCACGTAAAACAAATCTGACCGTGCGCTGAGTTCATGGCGGATTTTTCGTATCTGCTCACGGCATCGCGCAGTGAGCAACAAAATACCACAACTTTCGGCAGCGGATGATAGCTTATCGTAAGCGTAAAGCGTGGCGAGTTTTCCTGCCATGTCAGGCGTGGTCTTTATAAAGCTGAAGACGGAAATTAGGGAAACATCACTGGACACATCTGGCATAATATACCAGTCACCGCAAATCTTTCTGGAATAGAAATTAACGGGCTTTTCAGAATAGAGTGAAAAGAATTCACGACCTGCTGCGTCAATCAGTTGTTGTATTTTTTCTGAGAAATAAACGTTATTCACGCGGTTTTCCTCGGAACCGCCAGCGGCGAAGCTGGCGGTTTCTTTATGCCTGAAAATCGCCCAGTGGGCGCATATTGAGCTGATAATAAACTTCCGTCATAAAATGCTGGAAGTCGCTGGCTTTCATGGCAGGAACGCTGGCTCGTCCGTTTGAACGCATAGAGTTTACAAAGGCCGTGGCATGTGTAAAGATAATATCAGAGTGCATGGGTAGTGCCTCTTAGCAAGAGTGAAGGTATATCCGAAGGGGAAGACTGGCCTCTTTCCCTTCGGCATATTTTGAACAACTCAACAATAAGCCATTTCGTGATTATATTCAATTTGTTTCCCTTCTTTTGCCAAAATCTTATGAAAATAAAATCCTTTTGTGTCGCGACCCTGTAGTGAAACCGCATATTCAAACATGGTCGCAGTTATGGAAAAATAACGTCCGTCATAAGCAGCCAGACGATAATCCGTGCTACCGTCAGTGGTCTGAATAAAGTCAGGCTGATATCCCGATTCCATCAGCGACTCAATAGCATCACGGCGAGTTTTCAGACCGTAAACCCATTCAGGGCAGAATTCATCGAGGTGAATCTCCGCCTGTGCATTGCTCAGGGAAATAATATCATTCACTGGTGAAAAATGTTTTTTTACGGCAGGGACGTAGCATGTCATTACGTTATTCATAGGAAACCTCATATTTGAGTTAGATTTTACTATAAGTCATAACGTGATAATAATCAAGCCATATCGTGATATAAAAATATTTAAATCTGCACCGCTCGCCGCAGACTATAACTAGCGAAGTCTGTCATAGCGAGGAAGCGGAACGTCACTACAGCCACATCAAGCACTTACGCGCCGCTGCCGGACAGGCTGGGACGCGTTACGCCGTCAGTGATGAACCAGATGACAGAATTGGGGTATGGTGAAATGGCGGCTGCGGCGTATCAGACCTTCTGCGCGTTAGGGTGCAGCCCGTTCGACAGCAGGAAAAGATTGTACTCAGGCGGGGTCAGCGTGGCGGTATTGCGCATCACTCGGTTACGATATGCACCCGGAGTGCATCCGATTTGCGATGCCATGACTTCCTGCTTCAGCCCGTGCTGCATACGCATCCCCTCGATAACCTCAATCGGCGGCACGTCATACACGAAGAAGCGCGCAAAGGCATCCCCGTCCTGCACGGGCGCGGACAGCCAGCCGTCCTCGTTATAGCGGATGGTGCGGATAAGGCGGGCGTCTCCCTCTCGGATGGATGAGGCGTCTTTGTCGCCGGAACCGTCATACTTACGGCTGAGCGTCCTGACGCTGATCCCCAGCGCACGGGCAATCTGCGGGATATTCCCGTTCAGAATATCTTTTGCTAACCAGTCCATCAGTTCGCCGCGCAGATCAGCGGCTGCGATTTTTGTGTTCTGCATAAAGCACGTATCCGATAAAGATTGAACCACACCAGAGGCGGATGAGCGAGCCGCCCAGGCCCCGTTTCACATAATCCCCTTGAGGTTTTTTGCTGCCGTCTCTGTCGCCGGGCTGGCCTCCTGCACCTTTGCCCCTTTTCCGGTGGGCGCGGAGGCGCTGCCACCGTCAAATGCAATGCCTTTGCCGCCGTTCATGGACGCATAGGTGTTCAGCACAGTTTCAATCGTCGGATCGTCGTGCATCGAGGCAACCAGCGCCGCGATTTTCAGCACTTCCGGGTGACTCTTTCTGAAAAGCGCACCCAGCAACAGAGATTCACGAAAAAACGTGCCACGTTCTTTGAGCGGAACGCTCTCCACGCCGTCACAAATCAGCCTGTCGCCCGGCTTGTCGTCGGGCTTCAGGTTGACCATGAGTTTTTTGATAGTTGCGCTTTTCATCTGTTACCCCAGTTGGATCAGACCTTTGACAAGCTCAAGCTGCGGCTCATCGCTGATAAAAATTCGTTCCTTGCGTATGCCCAGCGCCTCCGCTGCGTGCGGGGCTACCGGGTCAGCGCCGCCGCCGACCAGCGCTACGTGCGAATAACCACTGTAGTGGGTAATGGCGTTGCTGATTTTTTTCATCAGGTCAGCCGCTGCCTTGTCGATCACGGGTTCAACTGTGCAGGCAGACTCCGGGTTGTTGAAAATGCTGTCCAGCCACTCGGTTTCTGCACGCCTCTTGATGATGGTGTGCAGGCGCACGTCAGACGGGTTCTCGCCGTGCTTCAGCAGGTCGTTTTTCAGCGCCTGCACGATGTTGTTTGCGCCCAGTTCGTTCAGGCAGGACATGCGGTACACGCTCGACATATCGTGCGCCACATGCGCCAGGTCAACGGTGGTGCCGCCGATATCAATGATCAGCAGCGAATCGCCTTCCTTCAGCATATCAACGTGCAGCAGCCCGGCTGGAATGGCTTCCGGGCGCACCTCGACGGTCTTCACCGTAAAAGGCTGGGCTTTCATCTTATCCACCGCTTCCGCATAAATCTTGATTTTACGGTCGATGTTGAACTGATTGCGGGCGTTATCGCTATTGTAGTATTCCGACAGGGGCAGCGTGACCACAATGTCCACTTCCTGTGGCTCCAGGCCGCTTTCGTGCAGCGCGTGATGCACCGCCAGCACGTTCAGGTAGCTGTACTGGAAGGAAACGTGCGTGGTTGGCAGCGTGCCCGCCGACACGGGAGAGAAGGCGTACTGCTGGCCATTAATGGTGTAATTTGCCTGCGGCATACCGGATTCCGGCATGTGACCGGCAATGATGCCGTTAGCCGTGATGTTCAGGTGCAGCTTGCCGTCGTTGTCCTTCCAGCCCAGCTTAACGTGGGTGGTGCCTTCATCAATAAATACTTTTGTGGTCGTTGTCATGGTGCGGTATCCCTTAGCTCGTGTGAGTGATAGCTGTGAACGTGTACATCTGGCCTTTCACAACCTGAATCATGATAGTAGCTTACTGATTTATTAATGTAAACTAAAACACAACCTAAAACACAACCTAAAACACCAAAAAAAGTAAAATAAAAACCAATAAAAAGGTAACTTAAAAAACCAAATAATTCCCCATATGAAACCATTATAGGTTCCAGAATGGTTATTTACGATACCAATAATCTCGAAGTAAAAAGAGATTATAATCTTGATATATCTAGATATTACCACACATTAACTGGTGCTTAAGTCTGAAAAATGAACATCAAATAACGCACTTCTGCTGACGAAATGGCAAAAAAGAAATTTAAGAAAACCTAAAAAGGTTACATATATCACCTTAATGTTGATTTTATGATTACCATTTAAGGAGATTTTGCGCCGTCATAAATCATCCTAATAGTGTTAAGCAATGTACCTAACTATTCTTCAGGTAAGATATGGCACCTTTCCTGCGGGTAATCCCCCACGAGAAAAACATTTTTCAGCAGGTCGCGGGCGTCCGGGCAGTCAAACGGCAGGTAGCTGCCGGAAAGCCTGTCGAGCGCAAATACCCGCGTGTAAATCCCCAACGTCTTTAGCGAACGGTGCCCCATCAGCGCCATCAGCAGCCTGTCCGTCACGCCTGCGTTCAGCATATACATGGCGTAGCTGTGGCGGAACGTGTGCGGCGACACGGGTACGGAGAACTGCACGCCGTCCGCAGCGGCACGGGTCACGGCGGCGTTGATCCAGTTCAGCACCGACTGACGTGAGCTAACTGTCCACAGCGGTTCATCCAGCGCACGGCGCACGGGGCCAAACAGCACGCCGTCCCGGTAAGACTTCAGGTCTGCCGCAAAGGCGGGGTCAAGCAGCGGGATCAGCCGCTTGGCGGCATTCTCAGCACGGCGCTCCGCCTCGGTCGGTTTCCCCCGCGTGGCGCTGCCACAGTGGCGCTTGAGCGAGCGAACCAGCACCGCAGCCTGATAGCTGTCGTCGGGGATCACCTGGGGCAGCAGCGGGCTTCCGCCGCTGTCGCGCAGCGGGCCGTCCGGTCGCCCTTTTGTGACCGCGTCACTTTTTCGTGCGCCGCGCCGCCGCATCAGCCGTACCTCATCGTCCTGCGTCAGTATGCAGTCACGCGCTGTCAGGGCCAGCGCCTCGCTCACGCGCATCCCCGTATTCCACAGCAGGCGAAAAAGTATTTTCTGTTCATGGCTGCCCGCGTAGCCGATCAGCGCACTGACTTCCACGGGCAGCAGGTATCGCACGCCGCCTTCCATCGATGCCGCCAGCGAGCGCATCCGTAGCTGACAGGACAGAGTGCGGGCGTCAGGCCCGGAAAAAATGTTTTTCGGGGTGAGGTTCATGCAGACTCCTGATAAGGAAAGCGTACAAACAGTCTGACATGGCGGTACGGGAACGGCGAGTGCCGTTAATGGGAATCAGGGGACAGGGGGAGATAGGGGGATATTTGACAAAACCGTACTCATTTCCGGTTTTGTCAAACAGGACAGTTATCCACCGTTTCTGTGGATAACCGGGTGAATCAAATCAGGAAGTCCTCGATCTTCTTACCTGCTGCCAGGGCGTTTGCCATCGCCAGCGGGGTACGGCCCTGGCCCGTCCAGGTCTTTTCGCTGCCGTCCGTATCGGTGTAGCGGTATTTTGCCGGGCGCGGTGCGCGGGACGCCTTCTGCTTGCGCGGCAACTCACTGTCCGCGAGGTCGGCAGGGTCGATACCGTCCTGAAGCAGCATTTCGCGGTACTTCTCAAGTTTCTCCAGACGCTCGGATTCCTGGCTGGCACGGGCCTGGTGTTCATCGCGCAGGTCGTCGACGATGGCGTTCAGCTTCTCGCGGATTTCCTCCATCATTTCATAGGGCATTTCGCGTGCGGCGGCGCGCATTACACGGATTTTATTCAGCCCCTGAAAGGGGTTGGTCTTGCTGTCGGTCATACACACTCCTGATGAGTTAAAATGTGAGCATCCCACGGTCAGTAACCGTTGATGGATACCCATTTAAAGCGATTTTCCACCACGTCACAGCGGAAATAACCCTGACCGATTTGGACGCGGTATCCTTCCGTGTAAACATGCTGTCCGTCAGAGCAACCCTTCACCTGCGGGACGCTCAGCTTCATGTTGAGTTCTGCAAGACGGGCGTCAATGTTGTGTAGCGTGGCACACCCGATAAGGCTTTTTTTTCTGATAAATCAAAATATTATGGACAGTGAAAAACGTACTCAGAACGGTGTATTTTTAATAAAAGAAATAATTGTGAAAATTAAAAACGCGCCACTTCGTGGGCAATTCATCCACAAATACGGGGCGGCGTCCGGGCTGTTTCCCCCGGAAGAACCGCCCGCGTGGCAGCTTCTCGCCGCGCTTCAGGCGGTGGTGCCAGTCTTTAAACGCATGGTGATGCTTAATACGACTGCCGTCGATGCGTACCAGCTTGCCATCCTCGTCGAGCTTCACTCCGAAGTCCGCCAGCCTCTGCGTTACTGTTACGGTGCGCATTCCGTAAAATCGTAAATCGTTCATAGTTTCATTCACCTATTCTGTCTGAATGCAGCAAGTGCATTCCCGGTAAGCCATTTCGTGATTTCCGGGCATTGGACAGACTGCCCCTTTTGTCAAAGCCGATGCGAATTAGCGTAATCGCCCGATCCACAGCCCCTGTTGATGACTGAAAAAGCGGGCAGGCATCCCGGTTCGCCAAAAATCAGGACGCGGTTGCAAGGTCATTTGTTCTTTTCATCTTCTACTTTACCGGCCTGGCTGTTTTCTATCATGCGCCCGACCTGTATACAGAAGAAGAACCACAGCATTCCGGCAAAGTAGATTCTCAGCTGCGTGCCTGAATCCTGCGAGGTAAGGGCCATGCAGATCAGGGCCAGGCCCACAGCAAAAGCGATAAAAATACGGGTACGTCTGAACATGCTTTTCTCCCTGTGAGGCGTTGGGGCCAGATTTCCACGCGGTTGGGCTTCAGACCCCACGATCTGCTTACGGCTGGTTAGAGTGCGTTTTTTGTGCAGCGTGGTCTCCAGGGCGATCTGCCAGCATGATTTTGAATGAGCAGTTATTTATTGCTGCCGAGGCCATTGCTTCTTTCTCTGCGGGGCCTAAATTGTCGAAATCACGGGTTTCGGCACGAATAAAAAAAAGCGATCTTTCATTAAAAATATTGTTCATATGATTTTTCCATTTTGATAAATTACCGTTCACTTGGGCAGAACCAGCACACGCCGTGCACCAGTTTCCAGCCCGCCTTCTGCGCCTCCAAGTCACCTGTGCGTAGGTGACCTGGAGGACATGGTGGTACTCCTACAGGGTTAATCTTCAGACTAGGGCTGCACGTCACTGTTGTCCGGGCGCTTCAGACGGGTCATTTCATTCGTATATGCCCCGCTTCGCTCAATCTTCCAGGCTTCCGTGCGGGGCGCGCCTGTCCCGTATGTCCAGACGGACACCGCCACCGTGCTGACCTGATCATTCACAATGATGCAGCCCTCTTGGGTGCTGTCCGGGCAGCGGCTTTCGCCCAGGATATAGGCACGTTTGCCGTGATCGTTTATCTGAAAGCCGGACGGCAGCACGCTGACCAGGTGTGCTGCGCCGTCCTGGGCATTCTGGCTTTCATCGCAACCGGCAAGCAGCAGAGCTGCGGTAATCATCAGGCCCGTGGGCGTTTTATTCATGGGGTACATCCTTTTTTATTATCCCGCACCAGGGGTTTATCGACACAATATCGGATTTATTCAGTGTCATTTTATATACCATGATCGCGTCCTCAAAGGGCAGATATCGCGTAATTACCTGATAAGAAATATTTCATGCTGATTAAATCAGCCAGAAAATATTATTCCAGATGTATGCCCCGGTTATACCCCATTTCGTTTTTCCCGGTCGGCGTGATATTCATTTTCACCACGCCAGCCGGATAATTAAAATTCAGTTCCGGGCTGATATGGTTTTTGTTATGTAGCGCTTTAGCTGAAACGGTGGCCCGCTCTTTGGGGTTACTCTCCCAGTAAAAAATCCTTTTATTCCTGTCGTGTAAAAGCACCTCGCCTGTCGCCATGCGGCGCAGAATTTTCAGTTGCCCTGCGGGCATCCACCATCCAGACATATTCCCTCCTTCATTATTTTTGCTGACGTTCATTTCTGGTTTAAATACCACGTCACAGCATTCTGACCTGGACGATCTCCACATTCACAGACAGCGCGTGTAACTGCCACCTTCTACACAGATAAAATTACTCACTTTCGGTATCAGGCTGCATAACAGCACCGCCAGAAGGACGATTATCAGCAATGCTGCCAGATCGGATTGCTGAAAACAGCAGAATTGTGCGTGTAGAAGAAGGCAAAAAGCCCCAAGTAGATCGCGAAACGTGTGGCCGGAGGTGACGCTTTCCCGGATTATTCAACATTTCCATGTGAATAAACCCTGTAGCGGTTAAACCGTGGCGCTGTCCAGGTTGGCGGCAGGCGGCGTCAGCCGGGTAAGGCGGGTAAGGTCGAGGTTATGCTCCGCGTGGTACAGGCTCCATGCGTCCTGCATCCGCAGCCACCACTCAGGCGAACTACCGATGACCGTGGACAGGCGCACCGCCATTTCGGGGCTGATTGCGATCTGCTCTTTGGTGAGGCGCTGAAGCGTGGACGGGGATACGTCCAGCGCCTTTGCCACGTCACGTAGGGTGAGATTCAGCGCGGCAATGTTGTCCGCAACGACCGTGCCCGGATGGGGCGGATTGTGCATCTTCATCAGTGGTAATCCTCGTAGTTAAGAATGTAGGCATCACCGTCCGTGAATTCAAAGGTGATACGCCAGTTTGCCCGCACGGTTACAGACCAGACATTTTTGCGGTCGCCCTTGAGGCGATGAAGCCGCAGTGACGGCAGGCTCAGGTCAGTGATATTCTCAGCCTGGTGAATAGACGCTAGGCACTTGCGGAGGTTGTCACCATGTTCATTCATCACCCCAGCAGTATTACCCGTTTCAAAGAAACGTTTTAACCCCTTATGCTTGAAGGATTTAATCATCTTTTTTTCCTTTAAGACGTTAAAGCCATTATAGTTGCGCAATGCACAACATGCAACAAATGAGCGCGGTGTTGGGCTAATTTCTGCCCGGAAAACGCGACTAATTATCTTCATAATCCGGGTTGGGGTTTGAGGGCCAATGGAACGATATCGTACGTTAGTGGCATAATTGTCTGATATATAAGAACATAATGGACATTGAAAAAGCCCTTAAAACGGTGTCTTTTTAATCGAAAATTGGCATTTAACGGACAATCTTGTCTATAAATCGATTTTTCAGACGATAATTTTCCTCTTACCGTAGGTTTTCGTACGGTTGGCCCTCAAACCCCTAATAACCTTTCGTAGCCCGTACTGCTCAAAATACATTTTATCCATCACTTCGCCAGCGGTGATGTTTGCTTTTTTCTTCAAAAATTCGCTGATGCATCACTTATTGGGATGAGTCCACCCTCTGTTGATACATATATCGGAAAAGCAATTCCATTACGTTATCTAGTACCGCTCGCCGGAGTCTCTGACTAGCGAAGTCTGTCAGAGCGAGGAAGCGGAAAGGCGTCAGATGCTAATTTATGCACTTACACACCTGTTTAACGCTCGATCTTATGGACTACAGCTTTTCCACAAACGGCTCAGGGATAATGTTTCTTTTTGTTTTTTTTTTTCTTTTAGAACATGGTGCAGCTAATAACAGGAATATTGCGGCTAAAAAATATTTCCTGTGCATTTAGGGTGCATAAAAATAATTGAGCGGTTGCCAGTGGCAATCGGGCGGGGAATGGAAATCAAGGGATGGTGCAAGTGACAGAAAATCACGAATTTACGTCCATGAGAAGATGCGATGGCACGGCAAAAATAGGAAAAACTGGATAGCGGGCACGGGACATACAGCCCGGACAGGCGAGAGATAACGAAATTAGCCGGCTGCTGAAATTAGTCTGAGAGCGGTATAGGGATCGTGTGCGGCAGGCGGGCCATAACACGGGCAATCAAGCGGTCAGCGGCGGGAATGATGCGCTGTCGGCTGGCGAAGAATTTCAGATCGTACATGCGGGCCATCACCGCCCGGTAAAGCGCATCTACGCGGTCAGCCTGGCTGGCGCTGGCACGCAACAGCCGGGCCAGAAATGCGGGCTGATGCCTGTCAATACGGCTCAGGATTACCCGCTCGCGCAGCGAGGCCACGTATTCATAACGCATGTGTTCAACGGCGCTGTTGCTGGCATGATCGCTGAAGTGCGGGAAATCTTTTTTGCGCCGGGCCAGTTTCTGCCTCAGTAGTGCATCTTCCGATGCGCCCGCCAGCCGCCAGAACAGCGGCGTCACACGCACGTACTGCGTCAGATTGATGCGATCTATCCTGTCCACCACGGCGTTGCTCATTGCAATCAGGCCCAGATTGCACAATTCCTTCATTTTACGACTGATGCGGCAGGGCGTGACAACGTGCGTGATATTGCCCTGTGCATCGCGCACGCTCACCTGCTTAGCTATTTCCTGAAGACACAGCGGCACCACGTCCGTTGCAATGTTCACTGTACTCAGCATGAGCTGCATCACCGCATCCGTCAGGCGTCTGGATTCCTGGCGCGGCGCACGGGCACGACACGGCATTGAGGGTACGTCAATGCGGAAAAAAGCGCTATCTGAGAAGTTGCGGGAGGCTTCACGCACACCCGGCGCGGCATTAGGCACCTGGCGTGTCCAGAGGTTATAGAGTCTGCCGTGCTCCCCGCGCAGCGCTGCAAATTTTTGCGGGCGACGATAAGCGGGGGTTGGACAGTGGCAACCTGCCGATTTAAGTGATTTTTTCGGGGATTCAGTGGTCACACCTGACTGCGCTTATGGCGGTCAGGTAATTTGAAGCTTGCTTTCCAAAACTCATGAGATATACTTTCTCTTGTCTTAGAAGCCCCGATAGCACTTTCATCCCGCCAAGTTTGAAAGTTGTGTTATCGGGGCTTTGTCCTTTTCTGACACCCGGTAATTTGCTTTTACCCGATGCCGCCCTTGTTCTTTTCCGTTCACTCCGGCAATTTAAGTCAAATAAATCAGGTATTTGGCTTAAATAACTCTTAGCGCGAGCTTATGTAAACGTGTACAGCAAGATACACCGCTTGGCCTATACGATCCAGTCTTATTTTCTCGATCCTGTGACACTGAATCACAGAAACTGTCGCGCCTGTGGCTTGCCCAACGGCGGCCCGGCATCGAAAGATACCCCATTCCGATACCGTCCGCCGTTCCCGCTTACGTCTGATTAGCGGGCGTGATTAATCGCGGTCTGTAGTACATCAAGGGACGCAGCGCCGGGTATAACGGTAATATTTTCCGCCGTAGGGTTGCTTGCAGGCATCACGATAAACAGCGGCGTACCGTTAGCCCCAATGGCCTTCGCCAGCATGTCGTTTTTATCAATGGTCGCGGTGTAGCTTTTCAGGTCATCGAGCTTGGGGGTTTTGCCCATCGCCTTCGCCGCCACGTCCGCAATGTCCTGCTCCCTCAGCTTCCCTTCGTCATGGCCCGTGGCAAAAATGCCGTTGTGGTACTTCAGATAGGCGTCAGCGCCAGCCTCGCGGTAAATCCCGATCCCGGTGAGCGCAGCCGTGTTGCTGAGCGGGTACTGCCCGGCAAAGATAGGCCAGTCGCGGAAGACGAATTTCACCTTCGGATTGTCCTGTATCAGCTTTTCCACAATCCGCGCATCGCGGTGACAGTACACGCACTGGTAGTCAAAGAACTCGGTGACGATCACGCTGGCATCCTCCGGCCCGGCGTGGGGAATCCCCTTCACCTGCTGTAGCTGCGCTGCGAGCTTCACCACGCCGTCACTGAGCTGGGTCTGCTGCGCCTTCTGCTGGCGCTGCTGAAGTTTCTTGCCCATCTTGATTAGGATTTCCGGGTGGGCGGTCAGCCACTGCTCGGTGATCTTCTGAATTTCCTGCTGCTGTGCCGGGCTGAAAGTGGTGCCCGTGTCTGCCAGGGCTGTGCAGCTGAGTAACAGTGAGGCGGCAATAGCGAGGGCTAAAAGTTTTTTCACGTTAAATGTCCTTGTCTATGGTTTTGCTGATTTCGAATTCACCTAGGTCATGCCTGAGCGTTGGATCGTAATTTTCCCGCTCGTCCGGCCCCAGCGCGGTGATGCTGTCCAACGACTCCGGGGCGGACTCAGGCAGGCTGATATCCGGTGCCGGGGCGTTCAGTTCCGGCAGCGTTAGATCACCGACACTCAGGGCTGAAACTTCTCCGGCTGGCAGGGCAATGTCTGGCCCTTCCATGCTGCTGAGTCCCGGCACGGTCAGTTCCGGCACGGTCAGTTCCGGCAGGTCTGCACCCGGCAGCTCCGGCAGCGCGGTGTCTGGCAGGCCCGGCACGGTCGGGGCGTCTGGCTCCGGCAGTGACAGCTCTGGCAGCGCGGTGTCCGCCAGTTCCGTCACGCTGTATTCCGGCAGGTTGTCCGCCACGTCCGGCGCGGTGGGTGTCGCCAGTTCCGGCACGGAAAGTTCCGGCAGGTCTGCACCCGGCAGCTCCGGCAGCGCGGTGTCTGGCAGGCCCGGCACGGTCGGGGCGTCTGGCTCCGGCAGTGACAGTTCCGGCAGGTCTGCACCCGGCAGCTCCGGCAGCGTGGTATCCGGCGCGGTCGGGGCGTCTGGCTCCGGCAGTGACAGTTCCGGCAGGTCTGCACCCGGCAGCTCCGGCAGCGTGGTATCCGGCGCGGTCGGTGCCTGCGGCTCCGGCAGGTCGGTGTCCGGCAGTTCCGGCGTGCTGTCATCCATTATGTCGCTGTATTCCTGCCAGTCCGTATCCATTTCCGGCGCGTCATCGTAGCCATTCATATCGCCATAATCCGGCATGTCCGTATCAATCGCCTGCCCGTTATTTGTATCGTTTTCAGCGGGCATGTCATAAGTGGTATCGGCTGTAATCTGTGCAGGCTCAGGCAGATCGTCGGCATTTACCGTCTGCTCAGGTGTTTCTTCTGTGAAGCGCGTAACCTCATCAATCATCGTTGATGTGATACGATCCACGTTCAGCACATCGAGCACCACGCTGTGCTGTTCATAGCCTTCCGGCGCGAGAATCACACTGGCCTGCGGGTTTTTCCCGGCAAGAGTCAGGGCGTCAGACAGCGTGCCTGCCGAAAGCACCTCCGGCGTGTTGCCCCGCTGCACAACGCTGAAAAGGGTGTTACTTTCGGTCTGAGTCTGCTGTTCGCCCAGGCTGAACTCGCCCCGCGCAGCGGCAAGCGCCCAGGTGTTCACACCGGATACCTTGCCGTTATAGTCATAGGCAGGCAGCATCACGCGCAGCGGCGCGGTCGGCGTGCGGGAAAGCAGCTTCAGTGCGCTGGTCCCGATATCGAGGCTGAACGACTCTGCCAGCACGCGCCCGGCGTAGAAGGTATCGAGTGACGCGGCGAACTGAGACAACGTCTGTGCGTGGCTGGCGTCCTTCCGGGCGTGCAGCAGGTCATGGGCTGTGTGCTTCGGCTCGCGGTTGATGCCTATAGCCGCCTCCAGCTTCGCGGGCGTGTTGTCGGTGTAAATCTGCGCGTGCTCTTTGGCGCGTGAAATCAGGATGTAGTAGGCGCGGGCGTTGGTCAGGCGGGACTCTGCGCCCTCAGTGCCCATAAACCCGATATCGTAGCGGGCACTGGCCCCCTGTGCGCCCGTACTGGTCACGGCATAGCCCAGGTCAATGTGCCTGTCCTGGGCGGTTAAGGCCGGATCGATCTGGCGCACGCCGGATTTGCCTTCAAGCACGATTTGCCCGTTATCGCGGATGGCCTGAATCCGGTATGCCTCGTTGCTGGTCTTTCCGGTGTCGATATCCGTTTTGCGCAGCAGTACGCGATCCCCCTCTAGGAAGCGGGTTTGCTCAACGTCGAACATCTCCATCCGCGTGCTGTCCAGTCCGCGATAGTCCCATTCCTGATGCAGCCCGCTGTCCATGTGCCTTACCGTCACGCCTTCATTGCCGACCTTCTCTACCCGAAAATAAGCACTGTCGTTGATGACCACCCGGCCTCTTATCCACGAATCAGGATCGTGAAATGCCGTGCTGGGTAGCAGTATCTGTGAGTACACCGACACATCGACGTGGCGGGCGGCTGACAGGCTACCGTCCTGCACCAGCCCCTGTTGGATCAGGTCGTTAATTTCACGCCTGATTTTGTTGGTTCCCGTGATCACCATCGTACCGGCGCGGGCCTCGTCGGTGCGGCTCAGGTAATCTTCCGCCACGGTCGAGGATGAGGCATTGCCCTGAAGGGACGCGCCACTGAAGCGCGGATTTTCGCGGTATACCTCACGGCGCGGCACCAGGTCGTTGCTGATGGCTTCTAGCTGGCGAAGGCTGCCGCTGTGATCGCCGTTAATCGTGCTGTAGACGGCCTCACGCAGCGCCAGGTTGGTCTGGCGCACAATGTCCTGCATCACGGACAGGCGGGCAGGTGTGCGCTCTTGGGCGAGCTGAAACGGTGCTCCGCTCTCGATGGGAAGAAACTGCTGTCGGTCGCCGATGACCACGGCACGGCCTCCGGCACGGTCAATCAGGCCCAGCGTGTCGCGCATGTCGCTGTTGCCAACCATACTGGCCTCATCCACGATAAACAGCGTGTTACGGTGATCCTGCTTCACGCCGTTGGCTTCATCCTTGAGTGAGTCCAGTACAAAGGATTTTGCCGTCTGTGCGTGGATGCCAGCCCCGGACATTTCGCCCACGGCGCGGTGTGTCGGGCCAATCCCGCGAATTTCCAGACCGGGTAACAACTCATTGAGCACCGATTGCAGCGTGGTGAGCTTGGTGGTTTTCCCCACGCCCGCGAAGCCCTGAACGAACTGGAAGGTGTCCGTGCCCGTCAGAATGTCGCCCGTAGCCCCTTTCTGGCCTGCCGTCAGGTGATCGAGCTTGCCCTCTTCAACGCGTATGACGAGCGGCTGCTTGGTGGCGTATCCGGCAGTGACCATGCCTAAAATGTCTTTCTCCACCTCATACGTGGCGCGGGGTACAACACGGGGGTTGTCAGTCGTCGTCGTGCCGCCATTGAGGCTGATCAGGTCGCCGGTCGCAATGCGGCTGTCGATTTCATTTCTCACCTCTGCCGCCGTCAGACGCCTGTCCAGTTTCAGGGCGCTGCTGAGCAGGGTTGTCGCATAAACAGATACCTCCTGGACGCCCGCAATAGCGCGATTGACCGCGATGGCCATCGGTGTGGCCACATGCTCCTTCAGGTAGGTGGTGGCGGCGTCAATGTCCGGCTTCTGCGCGGTGCTGATCACGTACTCCGTGACCGTGTTGCGCAGGTTCATGTTCTGAATTTTGCTGACGGTGGCCTTCTCATCGAGCGGCGAATAGATGGACAGGCTGCTGCCGGACATGTTGAGTGAATTGATGTTGTTGGCGTTCAGGTCGCGTTTGCTGAGCGCGGCGATCACGGTGCCTTCGGCGCGGTTCACTTCGCCCATGCCGCTGACGTAGCCATAGGCCGCGTACACGGGTTCCTGGGTGTAAAGCGTGAACTCTTTGCCCGTGCGCTCGTTAAAGCCAGTGATTTCCCGCCCGGATGCCTCATGGACGCGCAGGCTGTCTTTCGCCCGGATACCCTGATTTTTGAGCGCGGCAGAGGCTTTTAGCACTTCGCCGGGCACGACTTCAATCATGGTGGACTCAAACACGCGCACGTCTTTACGCCCCATTGCGGACGCTTTGACGGTCGATCTCTCGCCCTTGTCGTTGTAGAGGATCAGGGACTTCGTTTCTTCCGCAATGCTCCCTACAGTGTACACCTGCGGCTTGCGCTCGGTGCGGTCTTCAATGACGTATCCGGTACGCCAGCTAGCGACCTTTTTCTTTTCGGCAATGGTCATAAAGACTTCGTTACGGGCTTCCACCATGACGCCCTGCGCCAGTCCGTCAATCCCCCCGCTCTCCTTCAGCGAGGCACGGATATCGTCGGTAATCTGACGCCTGTCCTGCGCCGTCGGGGCCACGACGACCGGGCGCACCGTGTCGGCAAAGGCAGCCGCGTACTCGCTGGCAACGTCCTTCCCGCGCTGCGCCTTATCAGGCGCGTGCGAAACCTTCACGCTCAGGCTTTCATGCTCGGTTTTCACCTTCCCGGTTGACGCCCCGCCGTCTTCAAACAGGCTCAGCACGTTGGTCTGCGAGCTGCGGCCTGCGGTGTTAATCAGCACCAGTTGCAGGTTGTTTTCCCGTGCGTGGCTCAGCAGGTTAATCGAGTCGCGGGCGCTCATCCGCTCGGCGTTATCCACGATCACCGTGGAGTTCCGGGCAAACGTGGTTTCAGGCTCGCTCAGGTCGCGGAAAATCATTTTTTCTTCGGTCGCAAAGGCAATCTGATCGCGGCGGCTGGCAGTCGGGGACAGCACCGTCACGCTGCGCCCACGGTCTTCTTGGTCACTGATAACCTTATCGATCACCGCCTTCACGCCCCGCACCGTCGAGGGGGCAGTGAAGATGGTCACGGGGCGGTCTGCCAGTTCGGGCAGCAGGTTTTCCAGCGGTTTTTTAGTACCGGACACCAGGCCATTGGCAACGTGGTCGCGGGCCAGTTCCACAACCACTTTTTCATCAATCAGCAGGGTCTGCGCGGTGAATCGGGTCTTCTCATCGTTCAGTGGGATCAGCTTCCCAGTTTCGATGGCCCGGTCAATCAGGTGCTCGCCGTATCGCAGTGACACCACGTTTTCGGTACTGGCGGCAATCTCAAGCACCACATCGGTATAGCTGAAGTCACGCTTGCGGTTGCTGAGGGAAGACAGGGCCGTGTGGATCACGCGGTCGTCCTGCTCCAGATTTCTTGGCGGCGCGTCCGGTTTTTTTTCCTTCTGGCTAACGGTCTGCATATGCGGCTGTTTTTCCGCCTGATGCTCACGCTGTGCCAGTTGGGTCGTGTCTTCCGGGCGCACTGCGGGAGTGCCGGGCGTTGCCTGTTTCTGACGCGCTGCGGCTTCATCCTGTTGCGGTGCGGGGTTGCTTGGCGTATCGCCGCCCTGCTCCTGCTCCTGCTCCTGCTCCTGCTCCTGCTCCGCGTCTGCCGGGCGGGCGTCATCGTGGCCCAGTGCCGGGCCGTCCTGCGCCTGCTCTCTGGCGGTGCTGATGAACTCACCCATATCAAAGCCGTGATCGCGAATGGCGGCGTTCCATTCGTTCAGCAGTTCCGAACGGTCGGGCACTTGCTTGGGCGAACGGGTATCGAGCGCGGCAATGCTGCGGCTTGAAAATGAAGCAGAATCCCCGACCGCACGGCGGATATCGCGGCTGCGCGATGAAAAATGCCCCAGCAGGCTTACCGGAACACCCTGGATTTCCCACAGCCCTTTTTCGGTGGGCCGGGTTTGATAGCCCAGCGTCGTGACCTTTTTCTCCAGGATATTGCGCTGAATCGTGCCGAAAAGCGTATGGTGCGTGTACACCATTTCCATAAACCCGTTGCCGTAGCGATTATCAGACGACAGGGAATACAGCTTGCCGTTCTTCTCGGTAATGTTCATGGTCAGGACGTGCATGTGTAACTGCGGATCGAGATTGCGACTGGTATCGTGTACGAAAGTGGCAAAAATGCCCTTCCCGGTCGTCTCTATCGACGTCTGTTTGTCCTTCGTGACGCGGGTCGAGATAAAGGATTCAATTTCGGTGATGGTATCGCGCACCGACTCCTGGAACGCTTGGATAAGACGCTCATCCCCGCCGACCAGCGCCAGAACGCTGAGGCTTTTCGGCGCGGAAAACGTCAGGTCGAGGCCGGGACGGTGATTTTTACCCATCTTCCTGCCGTCCGGCGTTATGCCGTCCAGCAGGCTGGCGAAGGTTTTCAAATCCACGCTGCCGGACAGCCCCATTTCTTCCGCCAGCTTACCGTGCCACCCGGTCAGCAGTTCCCCCACAAAGTAATAGTTGTCTGCCTGGCTGTAATAGCCTGCCGCGCCGGATGAGCTGGACAGGGTCTGAACTGACATCATAGTTCGGGTTCCTCATGGGTATCCGCCAGGGGCTGGCGGTGTACGAGAATGTTTTTTTCTTCTTCCGCCATCGCGTCAACGATCCTGCCGTCTTCCCCGATTTCGCTTTCATCTAACACAATCAGTTTATCTTCATCCTGGTACATCACGGGCGCGTGGCTCTGCTCCTGCGTATCGCTGTCACTGTCACTCTGGTTGCCCAGCTTCTTCAACTTCAGTTTCAGCGGCTTACTCACCGGGGCGGGTTCTGCGCTGGCTGCCGGGTTCTGCGCTGGCTCACTGACACGGGCTGCCGGGCCGGGTTCAGCCTCACGGACAGGCGGTGGGGTTATTTCGGCAGCGGCAGACTGGCCCGGCTGTGTCTGAGGCACTTTATCCTTCACCCTGGCAAAAATGTCGGTCACGTTATCAGGCGCAGCCGTGTCCGCCTTCGCCGCACCAGGTGCAGGAACTGACGGCGCGGGCACGGGCATATCCGGCAACTCGTCCGCTGTGGCGGGCTGTTCCTGTGCGGCTTTGCTCTGGCCTACCGCCTGCGCGGGTGTGGCCTCGGTGAAGTCGGCGGGGATTTCAGATTCATTGTGCTCGATGATTTTTTCAATCAGCGGACTCAGCGAGTCATGGAAACTGCGCTCGATATAGCTCTCTGCTTTTTTAGGTAAATCACGGTATGGCACTGCCAGCTTGATCACCGGATATTCACCCGGCAGCCTGAAGAAGAAACGCAGGTCAGGCAGGCTCATGATTTCTTCTTTGTCCACGACAGGTTCATGCACCTTGTCACGTCCGATGGATATACCGTCTCGCACTTGGTCAAGACCGAAGGAGTTCTGTTCTTTTGATTCCCATCGGCGCTGATAGCCCAGTTCGTTCTGCACGTCCGTTGCCATGTCAGATGACGGTGATCGTCCGTATATCCGCGTATTAACCAGATCGAGTACCGCCTTGGCATTGTCGCGCCCGTAGGTATCGCTCATCTGCGCCATGTTCTGAATGCCCAGGACGAAGCAGCCGCCATACTTACGCGCATCCGCCAGCGTTTCGCGGAAGCCGGGAATCTTCTGAAGGGACGCGACTTCATCGTAAATGAACCAGACGCGGCGGTTACGGTCTTCGCCCATCGACTGTAACAGTGTGGTCGCCATCGAGAGCCACATGGAGATCAGCGAGCGGGTTGACCGCAGGAAATTGGTGGAGATAAACAGGCCGGAATGGCTTTGCCGATTATCCTGAATCCACTCCCTGATGGAAAATTTGTCCTGCCCTTGGTTCACGCCCTGCATGAAACGCAGCGCTTTGGCGTAGTTGGTCGTGACCGAACGGATAGAGATCGCGGTCTTCTCAATTTTTTCTTCCACCAGGTTTGCAGAAGGCGTGTTTTTCAGGAATTCACGCAGGCTCTTGAGGGAAAGGGACAGTATCGTGTGCAGGAAATCCTCAATCGTCGGGTTCTCTTTGCGGCTCATTCTCATTGCTGTGTCCGCGCAGATGGTGCGGCTTGAGGATACCCAAAACGGGTCAGAGTTACCTTCAATCGGGATCAGAGAGGACGCAAAATTCTCGTAATCAACAACGGTCTGGCACTCATGCCATAAATCCCAGTTCGCGCAGCGGGCATCATGCGGATCGAGGATGAAATCACGCCGGGCATTAAAGTGAGTCTTGATAAACGTGCCGCCTGGATCAAAAACAATAAACCTGTCTCCGCGCTTGCGGATGTAATCGAGCAGGTAACGGATGATGGTTGATTTCCCCGTACCGATAGTGCCGTGGATGAGGAAGTTCTGGATTTCAGCATTCTTCACCATATGCAGCGGCCCAATTTTTATCGGTGACAGCGCCCTGTTCTGTGCAAGCATCTTGTTCACGACTTTCGGGCTGTCCGTGCGGGTCATGCCGGAAATATATTCGTCTGCCGTCTCTTTTTTACCGATCCGCGCCACGCCGAACATGAGAATAAAATAGATGATCAGTGACAGCGTGGCCCCGACTCCGGCGTACATTTCCAGCCGTATGAGGAACACATCCCCCACGTCCCGCATAATCTGTGAGCGCAGCACGTCACCCAGCGTCAACGGCACTTCAGACAGCTTCAAATCACCGCGATAGATGGCATAGGAAAAGGCTTTTGCCGTGTCGTTAACGACCAGCCCCAGGAAAGATTCGCTGCTGCGGGCAATCCAGTACGTCAGGCCGTTGCTGATAATTTCCGGGGGGGTAACGAGGAAGAAAGCAAGCAGGCTTGCGCCCATGAGAACAGTCACAATCCAGAAGGAAAACCAGTTGTTAACCTGGTTGAACATCTTGACGCGATAGGCGGTAATCTGACCGCCCTTGGTGATATCTGACGGTCTGAATGACATACAGCGTCTCCGGTAAGTCCGGGCAGTCCGTTGCCTGGTTGTGGATTAAAGAATTCCGGCGATAGACTTGGCCAGCTGCGCTTCAAGCACGGGCTTGGCTTCAGGAAATTCCAGATTGACCTTCTCGGCGTTAGACATAATGCGGGTCTGATACGTCATGCGGTTGCCTGTGGTCTTAACCGACTGCTTCAGGTTGCTGCCCGTACCCTGCGCCAGACTGGCGCTGCGCGTGGTGTCCACGGCCCCTTCAGTTTTCTGTGAAATCTGAAGATCGGTAATCATTGAGTAGTTGATATCTTTCACCATGCCGTCTGCCACGGCACCCAGCAGGCCCGATGCGGCACCAATGCCCAGGACACCGCCTGTGCCCACGCCGTTAAAGGCGGCAATGCCTGCGCCCAGCGCCGCCCCGGTAAAGGCCCCCTGATAGCCCGTGTTCATCATGGACAGTGCTTCGCGGGCGTCCATCTTGTCGGCCTTCAGCACGTTCACCTGCACCCAGTATTCGGCTGATTCCGGTGACGCCAAGTGATAGCCCTTGGCCTGGAGCTGGGACTGAATCTTGCTCTGCAAGTCGCTCATGTCTTTGTCAGAGGTGTTATGCACGTCGATATAGACCGATTTATCGGAGCTTGGCTGTAACCAGATTGACTGACTCATCTGTGTCTTCACATCGAGATTACGCTTGGATATTGCTGTGTTAACAGCACTGCATCCAGACAGTGCAACGGCGGAAGCAACGCATAATGTAACCAGTAACTGCTTTTTCATAGATATCCCAATCATTTATTTCAAAACCGCTCGCCGCAGAATCGTGACCGAACACAGTGAGCGAACGAGCGAGGAAGCGGAATTTCACTGAAGCCGAACCGGGCACTTACGCACCTGATTACGGCCTACGCGCTAGTTAATCAAATTTAATCGGCTGCCCATTACGGTAATAACCCGCTGTCCCATCCGGCCCAGGGCGATATTCGTACATGTCCGGTTTTATTTCATCGGTATCAAGTGGCTGATCTTTAGATATCTGACGGGATTCCTCCGGGCTGCACACCCGGACACCGCACCACAAGTACATTACGATAAACCACGGAATAGCGAGTTCAAACGTGCCGTCTCCGGCATGGAAAAATATTTTGCTGACACCAACCACTGCCAAGAGGACGAACCCGAACAGGTTCTCACCTCGGCTGAACGTGCGTGCCTTCATGAACCCACCAAGGGCAGTTATCACCGCCAGGAATGCAACAAGGAAGCCCCATCGTATGCCGAAATGTAAGCCCTCATTCAGCAGAAATAACATCACAACGGCAGCAGAACCTGCCTTGCGTATCACCTTCTCTGTGCGGCTAACGTCTGTATCCGCTATAACGTTTCGCATTTTCCAACACCTCTTTTGTATTCATCGTCGGCAGGTTTATAGTTGGCTCTTTGTTCGCCTGTTTATTGTTTTCTAACTGATCACCGAATCCATGCTGGCGAATCTCGCCGCTGTTTTTGAGCATTTCCTGCTGCTTTTCGATCTCTTTTTTCTGCGCACCCACCGTATCTGACGGCGCGGTATTCAGCGGCTTTGGTTCGCTAACCATTTCGGGGATTTCATGTCCGTGCGCCGCTGCGTTGAGTCTCGCGTTATTGTCACTGAAGTTCTGCCCCTGACGGCTCCCTTCTGCTGGGAACTCGCCGCGGCCTGACGGCTCCTGTGCATTATGCTGGCTCACGCCCTGCGGTTCGCTCGCGGCAGACGTTATGCCGCGTGCTTGCGGCTGATTGACACTGCCACTGTGCTGACTTTGACTGCTCCCTTCTGCCGGGAACTCGCTGCGGCCTGACGGCATATTCGCGTTTCCGCTGGTGCCGAAGTTCTCTCCCAAGTTGCTGCCTCCAGCAGGGAAGGCTTTCCCGACTGGCTGGCTCATCGCCTGCTGCATATTCTGCTCATGGCCGACTTCCATATTCTGACCGAATCGCTCTCTCACGAACTCTGCCGCCAGCGGCGTCTGCTGGCTTACGTTTGTAAGCTGCTCATCCGTTGCACCACGTTCCCGTGCCCAGTTCACAAACTCCTGATTCATGTTGGCGTTAAAGCCCGCACTGTCGGTCTGCGCTCTCTGCGCCTGCTGGCTCAGTTCATTAGCCTTCGTCTGGCTGGTTGTGTATTGGCTGTATTCGCTGTCTGCCGTGCGGAGTGAGCTTTCCAGACGGTTTGAGCGCCCGTCTGTCTGCGCCTCTGCCGTATTACCTCCGCTATAGTCACGGGCCTGCTTGAGCGTATCCAAACTCTCGCGGAAATCTTTTCTATCCGTTGCGGACATATCCTGCATATGGTCGCTGGAACGGTCGCTGCCTTTAGTAGTGATTCCTGTTTCACCATAAGTACGACCAGCAGACACTCCGGCACCCGCTTTCACCGTACCCCCGTTACCCGCAACTTCAAGCCCTGCGGAAGTCTGGAATCCGGCGTCCGCATGGTAATTGTCGCTGTCAGCCTGAGAATACATTCTGTTGAATGCTTCCTTGTCTGAGACGCCCCAGCGCTGCGCATAGTTATGTGCCATATCCATCACATGTGAAGCCGTCTGACTCTGTGAAACGCTGTCTGACGCTTCAGAACCGTGCGAAGCCGTGTTACTGCGGCTTGTGCCGTGGCTCAGGTCATTCATCTGACTGTAGGCGGTATCCGTTGCATGGTTGAAACCTTGCAGGTGCGAACTGGCCTGCGTACTGGCCTGTCTTGCGCCCTGCGTCAGTGAATCGCTCATGTTGCTGGCAAAGTTGACATTAGTTGCCAGCTTCGACACCGCACCCGTACCGTCGAGTACGTGCGAACCGTCTGCCGTAGTAGACGTTAACGCACCGTTACTCATCTGCGTAGTAGTCATGCCCTCACGGTGATCGGCGTTGGTATTCCATTTATTCGCACTGACGTTATCCTGCGATAAGTTATTGAATGACCAATTACCGTCTTCCGCCAGGCTTGCACTCGCACCGGATGCCAGCGCTGCGCCACCAGTAACTGCGCCCACAACTTGAGAACCCACAGCTGCTGCGCCTCTAGTGATAAGATACGACAGCACGGGGATCGCGCCCAGGCATAAATAACCAGCAACCGCAGCCATATCAGTGTAATAACCTGCGATTTCGTATCTTGCAGATAAAGAATCTCCGCCACTCAGCGCCACGGTGTGTCCCTTCAAGGAGTACATCGCCACAAAGTTAACAAGCGAAAACATAATGGGCCACATCTGGAGGTACAGCCATCCGCCCGCATACGTCATTATTGTTTTCAGGCCGAAGGTTTCATGGCTGACCAGCGAAATGGCAATCACCAACGGGAAGATACAGACCAGGATCAATTCCAGCACGGAGTGAAGCAGTGGCATATAACGTGCGCCGATATGCTGCTCCACCTTACCCTGCATATTCGTCTTCATTGCCGTCTGCTGCTCGGCAATGATTTCAGCCAGTGAATCATTGCGGTCTTCCGCCGCCAGCGTGCCAACGGAACGGTTAACCGCCGTCTGCAAAATTCTTTTCTTCAAAATGTCTGTCTGAGACTTTCCCACACCATAGAAGAACTGTGACGAGTCCTGAATGTAATCATTCATCTGGTTTGAAGCAGTGCTGTTGGTACCAAATACCCGCTGCGTCCACGATTTGAGTTCCTTCTGAAAGGTGACAAGCGGCGAATTAAGCGCCTTCTGAATCTGCGATGCGGCAGCGAAACAAGTGATGATCGTGACGTTACCGCTGTTGTCGGTGTACGGCATTGAGGCAATCTGGCTCGGATTCTGGAATATAACTTGTGAGATATCCTGCGCCTCCAGAATGTCGTGAACGTGGTACTGATTGTTAATCAGGAGTGCGGGCACCGCACACTTGTTCATGTAGGCCAGCAGGTTATCTGACACCGGAAAGCTGTAGCTTGGTATGTCACGTTGCGCTACAACAAGATCGGCTCCAAACGCCATGCCTGTCTTACTGTACTGTAGCGCATCCGGCAGGCTGATATCTTCGTCAAACTTGGAAGCCACAGCGTAGCCTACGGTTGTTGCGAAGGATGAAATGAAGCCCAGTACCACAGGGACGTTATCTACTTCATACACAGCGGCCTGGTTAGATAGGTCAATAATCTGCACGGGCCGCTTGGGAACAAGGCAGATAATAGTGATGATGAAAAACACCGCCAACCACTTGATGAAAGCCGTGAAGTCCCTGCCTTTCAGCCAGAACATCAGTACGCTGATGACCGAAAAGACGCCCGCGATACGGATGAGTCGGTCAAATGACCCCGAACCCAGTATTGCGACCGTACCGTTCATTGCTTCGCGCCACATATCACCGGCTGCCGTTACATAAATCGTAAACATGCGTTATTCCCCGAAACTGTAGTTGGCTGAATACATAGTTCCCACTTTTGTTGAGGTCTGCTGCTGAAGGTACGTTAGATGGGTGTTGATGGCCTGTAGTGTGGTCATATCAGCGTTGGACTCGACCTTTAACTGCTGTACGAGATGTTGCGCCGTTACGATATTTTCACGCAGTTGCTGCGCAGCTTCCTCAGGATAGTTGGAACCCAGCAATGACGACTGCGCCTGCTGCACCAGTTCGCTGAGGTACTGGAACATAATATCTTTGGCGATATAGTCAGAAACGGTGAGCAGGTACGAGCTGGCCTGTCCGCCCAGCATGTTTGACTGCATCAGAAACTGAAGCACCGGAATGCCCGTAGTGTTGATAAATCCCTTTTCCTTGTCGGTCAGTCCCACGCCGCCACTTTTAACTTTGTTATCAATTGAATCAATCATGGAGATCACCTGACGCACCAGGCCGTTGGCGTTTGAAATGGTGACGTTACCCACGATCGGGCTGAGGCATTTGTCGCTGTCAGAACTCGTGCATACATAGATACTGGCGCTACCGCCCTGCATCAACGCATTTAGAACGGCACGGTCAGTGACCATCGGGGCCAGGACTGTCACTTTGCCTTTTGCATCGAACACGATGGTGCCGACAAGGGACATAACGAATTGTTTCAGCTCGGAGTTACCATCAAACAGGCGGTTTTTCCCCAGCGCATCCCATATAAGATTTTTATTAATGACCACTTGGTCTTTTTTATTATCTGGGGCGTTACTGTTAACCGAATTAATCTGCCCGCCTGAACCGCATTCTTGGCGACTTTTAGCCCAGTCTGAAAACATGTTGTTTCCCGTGCCAATATCCTGGCAGATAAGCTGCTGCGACACCTGAGTGCGCGGCCACAGTCCACCAACAATACCTTGTGCGGCCTGGCAACTGCTCATGTTGGATGAGTTAATATCACTCGCCAGCTTTTCCATATAGTCCTTCGCCTGCTTCAGTTCGGGCACCATTGTCTGAAGGGCCAGGTCAAAGGCATAGCCCACAGAGTTGGACATAATCTGCTTGGCGAATTGTTGAATCTGCGCCCCGTTGATAAATGAGAATGCACCCAGGTAAGCGTCGATCCCGCCGCACCCCGAATTGAGGGACGGCACCTGGAGGGAAACAAGCTGAACCGTTTTCACTTTGTTGCGGAGATAGACGCTGCCACCTGTCATGTAGTTTGCGGCCTGCCCCTGCCACGCCTGCGCCTTTGAAACATTGCTGTCAAAGTTCATCGAGCCATAGAAACTATTAAGATCACCGTCCACACTTGAAGCGACGGGCAGGGAAACGCCCGCAACAGCAAGCCCGATCATCAGAGAAAATATTTTTTTCATTTACTGTCAGCCTTTGGTCACATTACCAGTCGGGACAGCACCCAACTGCTCGGCATTCATATGCCCGATATCCACCATGATGATGTCGCGGGCGCGGTTCATCAGTTCACTAGCTTCTGTCTGCCCCTGGTAAACCGGGTACGCTTTCAAGGTATTGACGTTCACCATGAATGTTGTCGGCGTTGCGATAGGTAAGCCGTTTCCAAAGAAAGTCATGATCTCACCCGCCAGCGCTTCGCGGGGATCAACTTTGGTCGGGATCATCGGATGCGGGAACGAGCTGTCTCCCCCACCATCGAGCGTATAGGCATAAGCATTAATCCCTGTTTCTTCAGAAAGCGCTTTGACTATGGGGTCAAACTTTGCGCTGTACGGGCAGTGCTGCTGCATGAAAACGACAAAGGCATAGTCGTTAAAATCTACCTCTGTACCATCCGGCATCGTGTAATAGTGATGCTCACGAACGGGCTTCACGGCAACGACAGCATTATCAGTGAAGAGATCCTGCATGTATTTTTCGTGGATCTCTTTTTTGTTTTTTTCCAGCGTCTGTAATTGCTCCAGCGCCGGATTCGCTGCATATATGCTGGTCGTGAATACGGTCATCAGCGCCATTGCGATTGGGATTCTGCGTTTCATATCGCCCTCAGAAGTTGGGTTTAAAGCCAGTTGCTACATACATAAAGCGGGTGGCAAGATCGTCTTGCGTCATAAAGCCATAGGCCACTGGCTCATATTTCCGGCTTTTAGGTTCAACCAGATAAAGTGCGGGGTAATGCGTAATGCGCATCGCTTTTGACTGCCCGGTGTCCGGGCGAGTTTCCGGCAGCGTGCTTGCGACCACGCCATCAACGCTGATTGGAACGATGGAAATATTTTTTGCCTTCGCGAATGCGGAAACTACACCCGCCATCTGTGTATCCACCGGGTCGCTTCCTCGATAAAAGAGAAACAGGCCGTAATTCTCGGCTATTTTCTGAATTGCCTTATCTTCATTACTTTGCTGTTTAGCTGATTCCAGACTGGCAATAGAATTGTAATGGCTGTGTTCAAGGTTATAGTCCAGGTCAGGATATTTAAGCTGCGCTACAGAAAACGCCTGTGAAAAATAACCCGCGTGATCTGTCCAGAATTTTTGCCAGCGCTGAAATGATGCATTCGCCTCTATATCGTGTGGATAAAGGATGGCCGTTGCCAGCGCATCCTTTGTATATCCTTGTAAAACCTTAACCTGTTCCTGAATCGGCATTTTGCTTATATCGGCAATGTCACTTTTTGGCTTTTCATTTTTTTTAGCCTCATATTTATTGACTGGCTCGTTATACCAGTGCCAGCCCGTAAAAGGTTTTTCACCATCAATAACTTCATCTGCCATCACCATGTTTGAAAAAACAAAACACGCAGAAATAAAACCAACGAGAGCACACCTAGCCATTACTGGTCCCCCATATTACTAACCTGATTGTTTATTTTAGCTTTAATGCGATCTATTGTCTCCTGATTTTGAGGGAGTTTCACATTCCCCTGAACTTCAGAATAAAAATCGGCATAATCTATTTTGTCGAAGTTAACTGACTGTAATTCATCAACAGTCAGGCCACGGCAATCTGGACTTTCCGAATTACCAAAGGAAATATTAAGTTGCTTAAATCTTCCTTGCTCCTGAATTATTTTTGCCAGTTTCCCCTCAAACTGACAGTATGACTCTTTTTGCTGTACACACACACCTAATACGCGGGTTCCGCAATATGCGCCGACTTTGATAATAACTTTTTTCTCTTTCGCTTCTGCAATTGCTTTTTCTTCAGAATTACAGTGTGCAAGTCCTACACTACCGCCCCATCCGCTATCGATACAGCAGTTTTCAAAATTTGCCATTGCCTTACGACACACCACGGCCTTTCCGGTAAAAATACTGATGTCTGGTGAAGTTTTCTTGCTGTCATCACCCGCAGCGGCAACAGCAGCCAGTTCGGCTACAATTTGTCCGAATTCATTATCACCGCTTGCCTGCGTGTTACCACAGTCACCAGACTGACAGAAGTAGTTGCCACCGCAAATCTGCCCCTCGGAAGTGTATGTTTTCTGACACTGGTAGGTATCCTGCTCGTGCATACAGGTTCCATTCTGTGAATCAGTACAACTGCGTCCCGCGACCGTGCAGTTCTTATCTGCAATCAACGAACTACAATTACCCGTTGATGTAACGGGTACAACGTATGAATCCGAGTATTGCCAGCAGCTCTGCGTCTGCGAATAGGTCTGACCTTCTGAAGTCACAGTGCGAGTCCCCCCCGGATCGGTGCAGACTGAATCGGCGGATGCAGTAGCAGTAGATTTGTCGAAGTTGCAGGTTTCCGCCCAGGTCGTTGCGGCCTGTTTGTCTGAAACGGTAATCTGATATGTCACGTCAAGATGAAATACAGTCGTGCCATCGTTAATATATTTAATCAGCGTGTTATACGCCGCTTCGCTGTTACTTCCTGAAGTAGTGCTCATCGTGATAACCGCTGAGTATGTTTGCCCAGCATCTGCATGTACGCCTGCGATACTCAAAGAATCAGCACTCTTTCCGTACTGAAGTGTCACACTGCTACCTAGAATTTTCGTGTAATAGTCAAATGGTATTGAGTAATACGGGGCTGGCGTATAGACAAGTTGTGTAGAGCCACTAATAAAAGTTGCCGTATCAGGGAAAGTGAAATCTACCTTCACTTGGTTTCCATCACGATATGCGTTTTTAAGCTGCAATTTCAGCGTTCGAGTTTCCGTATGACTCGACCCCGTGAAAGTAATGCTGCCTGTACGGGCGCAAGTCTGCAACTCGGCAAGATCTTTTTCACAGGTGTAATTCTGGAAAACAGACTTAGATACTACGTTCGTTGTGCAGTGACTGTTGGTGCTGCCAACTATCGAAGCGCTACCAGCTTCATTTTTAACACCATTTTGAATAAAGTCAGCATTTGGATCGATAGTAGGTGGCGGATTACTTCTATCGGCATTGGAGACTGATTGATAAGCCTCATTTGTTGACGGTACTGATCCTTTAGCCGAATCGAGCGAACTACTACTTCCCTTAACACCTCCATAGTATCCGGCTTCTGCCGGGTTAGATGTTGCTGAAGGTACGGTATTCGTTACTCCACTCTGAGAGAGGGCGTTATTCCCCTGGTCTTTAGAGTTGCCAGATATACTACTCCCTGCACTGAATGCAGCATCCATATCATCAGCATCAGCATGAATTGCTATACCTGCAAAGGCAATAATAGAAGCGAGGAACAATTTTTTTTTACTTATCTGCGGCAAGAATTTTTTTAGCAATTTCACTACAATCACCTTCTCTGGCAACTTTCCCCAGCGCTTCCTTAACCGGAAGGCTCCCATACACTAAATCATGTTTTTCGCCACAGGTAATAACCATTGCTGGCACGGCATTTATGCCATAATCACGGAACAAAAAGGGGTCAATTATAAATCCAAAGTCTTTATCTTCTTTACTCAACTCAAAAGATTTTTTTGCCGTTTCACGGAAATCGTTATTAACAAGCCCCCGCATTGTCGGCGTAATTCCATATTTCTTTGCATCATTAACCATACTTAGCAAGCCTACATTGGGTATGGAAAAACTCAGAAAGTATATGAATTTTGGCTCTTGGTTTTCCTCAACAGCCTGCTTCTGCTGGCTGGTGATCTCCGCGCTGTTTTTGTCTACCAGAGACTGCTGACTCTGTGGAATATTGATATTCATACCCGACAGTTTTTCTTTAAAATCTTTTAGTTCTGCCTGCTTTTGCTTCATAAAATCCATATCATTTTTCGTTAAGTCTGCCGCAGAGGTTGCCGTTGAAAATAAAAGTGAAAAAATTATCAGAGATATGCGCAATTTCTTTTTCTCCAAATCAGATAACCAAAGTTTTTTTTGCTTGTAGGCAGATTATGATAACTACCCCACAACTGAGTTGTGCTTCCGAATGCATGGCACTGGTGCGCATCGGGGATCATATTGACCATCTGATAGCGATAGCGGTCTTTCGGAATAATTGGCGATGGATATTCGTAGCAGACGGATGTATTAACTCCGATGGAGTCCCAGACAATTCCTTCTCGGTGCAGCTTGGCGTCCATTCGTTCAGACAGCAGCACGCTGGCTTCAAGCGGTGAGAATTCGTTACTCACAAAACCAGTAAAGGGATACATGCTGCCCTGTGCGCCAGCACACCAGAAAAGCGGGGCTAGAGGATAACCCGCAACGCTACTGGATACTGCATCGAGTGCGCAAGCTGACTGCGCGATCAGATTCCCAAACAACGCAGCTTCAGGATTAATTAACAGTGAAAGGGTGCTGTCAGACCACATCGGATCGACTTCCGACATATACGCGATATCCATGTCACCGCCCTGAAGACAACCCGCTGACATAATAATGTTCAGCCATTCGATAAGCGGGTATTTGTACCAGTGAACGTGATAGAACGCGCCAGCCCCTTCAGCGCCCTGATCGGATTGGCCGCCTTTGCCCATGCCAACTTTGCCTAAATTGATCTGTATCCCTCCCATGTTCACCATGTTGCCCGGAACACGGGTAACATCTGTGACGGCGAAAGGTTCCCAATAACCGATGGCAAGCCCAATGCGGTAAAGAATGCCTACAGGGCAAAGCTGAATCGGTGAAGACGGGTTATTTGTGTCACTCAGGCCATTACCGCCTTTCCCTACCTGGATACTCCCAATTGAAAGAGGAAAAATACAGCGCCAGCATGTATCTGTGATCGGGTTTACCCATCGTCCCTCAGCGCCAGCTTTATCCACCGAAGCAGCCTGGCTTTGCATAGAGAACATCAACATGAAGCAAAACGCCATCACTGCGCCCGCTGCTCTGATAAAGCGATTCATAGTTTCTGCTCCTTGACTCTGAGCATATCGCCCTCCTGAAAAACTTCAGCAGGGGTATGCGTGATACCAAAACGCGTCACCATCACGCCGTATTGGTCAAAGAAAATCTGTTCATCGAGCTTTTCACTCGTTTCCGGGACGCTCCCCTTAACCAAAATAATCTTGAAATTGATTGAGTATTTAATCTTGTTTTTCACCCACTGAAGTTCTGCCGGGTTATCCCCGTTGATGAAGTACAGCGTGGATTTGAACGGGATAAAGTCCAGCGGGTTTTTCCTGTCTCCTTTATGCGTAATATAATGACCGCGACCGTCCGTAATATCCCGGTCTGCAACAAATGACGGGTCGAAAAGCCAGGTTTTATCCTGGCGTGCTTCAGAAACACCTGAGACTGGCGGAGGACGTACCGCGTGGGCTTTAACGTCCTTTTCAGCTTTTTCATGGATGCGGGCCATTTCGCCATTTTCATCCATGTGTTTCAAGCGACCGTTGATTAAATCCATCATGTCCGGCTCGTCAATCGGAAATAATTGACCGAAGGTGCCCATATCTTTAGCCATCACGGATATCGAAACGGTCGTTAACAGGATGAGAATTTTAAGCTTCACTGTTCGCCTCTGATGTTCCGGTATATATTTTCCCGTACTTCATCGGTAATATCTTTTGCACCTTTCATTACGGCGGGTTTAACCATCACGATATATCCCTGTCTTTCATACATGTCGAGCGTGTCCTGCATAGACTGTTTAAAAATAGCAGTCAATTCCTCTACGTCTTTTGGTGTTGCTTTTTTTCCCAGCATAGCCGTCTTTTGTACAAAATCATCCGTGGTGCTTTTTAAATCAAAGGTGACAATTTTCGGCTGATTCACTCTTACTATAACGGTCGCAGTAACGAAGCTGATAATGAAGATAAAAAATACAGCTGAGAGAATTAGAATCCAGTATCCTTTTATAAAAAAATAAATGCCTTTTTCTTGTTCTTCGCCGTTATTGCTCAGTTGTTGATATTCGCCCATCTTTCAAGTTCCTTTAATTCTCGCCCAAAAATCTTTTCTGCCAACATCAGTGCTGCTTCTTCGGAGCTGGCCCCGGCTTCCTGCTTCTCTGACATAAAAGCAAAGTCTTTCGCCGCAGATGAAAACATGGCGCGTGTTACAGGATCGACAAACAACCGATGGAAGCTGGAGTGTCCGCCCGACTGGATTAGCACCGAACTGAAGCCACGAAGTTTCGCCTTTCTGAATCCTTCAATAACAGATTTTTCCTGTTCAGTGTAAAAATCAGGATTGTCTTTAAGAAATTCAACAAATGTTTCTTTGCTTTGTAAAAGAGTAATTTTCGTCCCTGAATTCATCCATGCGGCACTCGCTGCCGGAGACGGTGCCTTATCTTTCACACCCACAAAGTCACTGATACCCTGAGTAATCGTCACAAAGCAACCATTGTGACGGCGCACGGTACGATAGCCTTGTTCTATAAATTTTGAGGCCGCTTCATTATCACCTGCAAGTAATTTCCAGGCTTCATCAATGATGCAAATCTTTTTAAAATTACGAGATGTTCTGTACATCTTATGCTGCACGGCAAGAATGATGGAAAACAGAACGGCTGACATTAATTTCGGTCGGCTTTCCAGCGTCCCCAGTTCAAGCACCGCAAATTTAGTATCATGGCTTAAGGTAGGATTATCTGAGTTAAAAAACTCGCCGTCACTTCCCCATGTGCAGTAACGTTCTAATAATTCGCACAACTCTGCCATACGGGAAAGAATAGTTGGCTTATCCTTGTAGTTTTCCAATACGTCTTTATTCGAGAGATATTCAACTACATAATCCACTTTACCTTTACCATTGCCTTTCTCCCAGGAATAAACCACTGCTTTATTAAGAATTTCCTGGCTTACATCATCTATTTCACCTGATGGACTAGCAAGAACCGCCATAAGGCGTCCAATACTTTCACTTTCATCTTTTATATTTTCCACATCAGCCCAGGGATTAAACCTGAGCGTGTCACCTTGCAGATATACCCCCCCCGCTTGCAGGCAGTAGTTTTTATAGCTTTCGCCAATGTCAATAACGACACCAAAACCGCCGCTGTTAAGAACCTGACGCAGCATTTCCTGAATCATAAAGGATTTGCCCGCCCCTGATGTCCCCGTTACCGCGACGTTGAAGTTTGATGCTTCACTATTGTCATCAAAAATATCCAGGAACGCGGCCTGTCCACGATAGGACGGTATAGGGGAACCCGATCCCGACAGCGTGCTCTCGCTGACAACAGGAAGCAGATTCAGCGCCGAGAATGCCGTAGAACGCAGCGCAGCCCCGGTCTTCTTCAGATCATCCCACAGGTCTTCCTGAATCATAAACGGTAACGTGGTGAGATAGTTGCGCATCTGTTGGTATTTAGCAGGCTGAATCTGAATACCGTTTTTACGGTACAGTGTGATTGCCTCCTGCTCGCAGGTTTGCAGGGCAATATCATCATCCGGCGTAAAGAGCGTAACGTTAAAATAATACTTACACAGTGAACCTTCATTTTTAGATAATTCTTCACGAATACCCCGCCATTCATTGTAAGCGCGTATTGTAGAAGGGATCAGTTTGGCGTAAGCAGAATTGGCCTTCTTCGCCAGGTCTGTTTCCTTGCGGAACGCTTCATTCTGCGTTTTCACCTGGTCTTCAATTTCAATTGTGAACGTAATAACAAAAGGACAACTGATACCGAATGCAGGGTTAACTAAGTTATGCAGGTTATCTGCTGACTGCCAGAGCGCGAAGGCTTTCGGATTTTTATTAATATTCAGGTTAACTATTCTGCTGGTAACAATGCCATTTTCTTTATCTTCACCGGGCACGTCAACAATTTTATCATGATCGCGCATACGCATACGCTGACGCAAATAATCTTCATGTACTTCTATTTCGTTAGTGGTTTCTAGTAACTGGCGACTGATATTTTCAAAATCATCATAATCACCATCGGAGGGCACAACCTGTCCGGGACGATAATTTGCCGTTTCACGAAAGGCAGAGAGAAATTCCGTTACGTTTACTACGCGACTTCCTATTTTCGCCCCGCGCAATGCAGAGACAAAACTTTCACGGGAAGCGGCTAAGATATTAAGCGATCCCTTGTCGCTGCGCATTCTTCTTTTTCCCACCACCGCAAACACGCGGTAGTTTCTCAGGTACAGCGGATAGTCCACTTCCTCGGTTGTTTCAAAACCTTTGAGCGCAGCGCGCTCATAATAGGCTTTTGTTATCTTATTCAGGCCAGGTGCAAGTTCACCCTGCCACATTTTTGAATTCATGTTTGCGTCAAGAATATTTGATACGCATTTGCTTGCCATCATGTAAAACGTAACCGGAACGTTTCTTTCCAGTCGTTTTCTGAATGCTTCATCCAGGCTCGCCATAATATCTTGATTCGCGCCAGAGAGCGGCGCAAGCTCAAGGATATACCCCACACTATTAGCGTTGATAAACATCTTTGTCTCATCATCATAATAACGATACGGCAAAAGCGCAGTGAGCGATGGATAACCTGCGGTAGTCTGCAATAATTTATTTGCAGCTTTATAATCTTCAACGCCGGACAGACCACTGATAATTTTCGAGACGGTATTAAGCAATCCCATTGTGATAACCTTTTGGATTAATTGAAATATATCTGCACATTGCGGGTCAGGGGTGCTTTATTTTTAACCGCCATTACCGATGGAATTAAATTCTTTCTTCCATGATGAATGCTCAGTCACAAACTCCACAATAGAAGGCTGATGAAAACTGTCATCTTTATCAACCCACGGGCTAATCCAAATTCTTTGGGTAACATCCTGGTATCGAACCGAATTTACGCTACCCGCCGAATTAGGATTAACTTTTTCAATTACACGCATTGGAGTGGTTGAAATCACTGGGTGTACATTCTGCTGCGGGAATAAACTGCTTTTAACAGTACTTCCTGATTCAACAGGATTAATATAGGAATTGATAACGGGCTTATTGTTTGAAAGCGGTTTAGTTGCTACCGTTTCAGAAACAACCTTTTTTTCGGAACCACCTTTAGACGCATCCAGATCGTCAAGTGATTTACCTTGCGAAGCTAGACCTTGTGCCTGCTCCATCGTAAGACACTGGTCAGTCGCGGTTTTATTACAGTCGAAATCGTCGTTCATGCCTGCGCAGCCAGAAAGTAGTGCAGTGGTGCTAAGTAAAAAAATAATTTTTTTCATATTCGTGTCCTAATTGAAATTACTGACTTGTTACGGTGCTGCCCAAATCGAGGTCTTTAGCTTTACGGATTACATCGTCGGGATTAATGATGGCTCCGTGTTGTTGACCGGAAGGAGGAAGGCTGCTGAGTGTACGGGCACCATCATCTGCCGACATGTTACCTGCTACTTTATCAACGACTTGCCCTGCCGCTGATTCCGATTTGCGGGCAATTTCATCTTCAATCGTAGTGAGCTGGAAGCCTTCCTGGAAGACAACGGTAACGGCATTACCTGCGCCAATATCAATGACTGGGTGATATTGTTCGGCACGTTTTATCCAGTACTGCGATAACGTATCTGCTGCTTTAGATGCACCGCCGCCAAATGCCTGCCGGGCAATTTCACCTGCGGCAGGCGTTGCCGTAGCACCGATGCCTACTGACGTCGTACCCGATTCAGAGATACCTGAACCTAGCCCTGACAGCACGCCTGCGGCTCCTGCGTAAGCAATGATTTTTCCGTTACGCATCACTGGCTTCCCGCGAATGCCTTCCTTGCCCTGATAGCTGACGTGCCCTTTGAATGGCATATCAACGTGGCGATCCCCCGAAATGTTGCAGGAAATATGGTCGGTGCGGACTTCGCCGCGCTCGCTTGAAATATCGCCGTAGATTTCACCCGTTACACGGCATTGATCGAGGTTGTATTTATGTCCGTTTGGTAGCGAGGCGTTGCCGAGTAACGTAAACACAACTGGTGTAGATGACTGCTGCCCGGTGACGCTGGCGTTCGCATCTGCACCTTCGATCATACTGGCATTGATGAATGAACCGGACGAAATCCACGGCAGTGGATTACCCTTTACTTTTGGGTGCTCCCATGAGAAAGAGGTATGCTGTATGCCGCCAATCTGAGGACGTGGATCATTTTTGGGTGGGACGTAATTATTGCCACCCTGGCCTACTGGGAACACCGGGGGACTGGAATAACTATTTGAACCCTGGACGTTCCACTTAACTTCTGGCTCACCAACAGCATGAGCGCCATTGTTCTGCTCAGCACTCGCCTTCTGGTTTTTTAACAAAGCATCTACCGTGGCTTTAAGCACCTGAACATCTGCTGATTCACCTGATGGCTGATTGCTCACCTGCTTTTTGAGATCATCCAACTCTTTTTCCAGTACCGCGGTTCTCTCCTGCTGCTGCTGCAAAACGCTTTTCTGAACTTGCTCTGTGAAGGCATTAGTAACCACGCCGGAAACGGGCGCGCTTTGGGGTTTTATCGCCTGCGCGGCGGGTTTACTATCACCTGCCGTGAGATAGACTATGCCCGCACCAACGCTGCCCGCGATAAGTACACCGATTAGCGTGGCGAGTTGCTTACGCTTCGTCAGCATATTAATGTTACCCATGCGCACCCCCCTGCGCATCGTCAAAGATGACGTATGCGTAGCCTTCGCCGTGTGAATAGAGGTTACGGGTGCTGAGCATCACCGCACGAACGCCAGGCGCATAAAACTGTTTTTCAGTCAGATCCTGATTCAGATACGATGGATTGTTCATAATGTAGCGGACAATGCGCATGTGAGGGCCGATGAAATGTTTATCGGCCCTCAGCGTGACGCCCACTGCGGGGCTGTACGCCTGCACACGACTGACCGGGTACTCTGAGAAATCCTGCGGGATAACGCCGTTGATGATCGATTTTGAAATGTCTACTAACGTCTTTTCGTATGACTGACCTTCTTCCCAGCTCTTTTCTTCAGGTTTCACCTTCATAGGCGCAGTCTGAGGGACAAAGCTGAGCGTTTTCCCTGGAATGCTCTTGGGGATAATCTCGATGGAAAGCGCAGAATTTTTGTCCGTTACAACAAAGAGGGTGAAAGACTGGCTAACGCCCGGCGCAAGACTGATTAATGCGCCGCCATCAGGCTGCTTCTGAGAATCGAAAGCGCCCCCCGGCCCGGAAATGTCGGTGATTTTCTCACCTTGGACGATAATTCGGTTTGGGCTGACCTGACTAAATGCCGCATTAACCTGAGCGTTTGGCCCGAAACTAATTTCCTTCACACCGGGCACCACTGCGGCATGAGTCTGAAAAGCAGCGGCGATGAGTAAAGCGGGCGATAAGAAATACTTTTTGTTTATCATTGTGCATCCACTCAGTTAGGCAGAACTTCAGTGAATTTGTTGAGCTTCACCATGCCATTAACGTAAGAAACATTGACTATGTAATGTTTCGATGAATCAGGCAGCTTGAGTTTCCCGCCCGAAGTCGAGGCTAACTGCTGGCCAGCCACTTCCGTATCATTTGTCTCCGGGTTGTAATCGAACTTTTCAATGAGGAACTGGGCACTAACATCATTTTTATGGATGTAATCAGCTTCCACTTCCAGAGCACGTTTTAGCTCGGCACGGTTTTCGGAGTCGGTATAAGAAAGAAGTTCTTTCTGCTGCGGGTCTATGGTTTCGGGGGTCACGTTTAGACGCAAGCTAACTAAAGCACGTACCAGCATCGAATTCAGATTTGCATCCCCGCGCTGATTGGATGAGACAAAAGGCTTATCAAAACCCATAGGGACGGTGATACGCTCTTGGGTGTTGTGGAATTTCCATGCAAGCCCGATTGCTCCGACGCTGGTTAAGAGAGACGCACTCAGTAGACCTGCCATAGCAAGAAATGCTACGGCGGTTCTTTTATCAATGTCCTTTTTCGTTGAAAGTTTCATTTATTAATTCACCCAATGCCTATTTCCAGAAGACGGGATTTTTCTGAAGAATGGTCTAAATAAAAAGTAGGGAAGATTCCAGTACAGAAAATCAGCCATAAACTGAGAACCTTTCCCTTTCTTCAGATAACGAAGAAGCACCCACAATAAGGCAGCCAGCAAACACATAGCGCCTGCACAAGAATAGGCAACGCCACAGATAACTGGCGTTGCAATCACTGCGACTTCATCGACTGGCAAGCCGAAAATGCGGTTTTGTTCGTTTATCGTCTCCGGGAAAGTATATTTATCAAATGTCCCGGACATAGCAAATCAACCAATAATCCCGAAGGCAATGCGGGTAAAAATAATTACCATAATCAGCCCAATGAATACCATTGGGGTTCGCGCACGGAAATACGCTATTAGCGACATAAATACTTCCGCAATATAGAAATATTTCTCCAGAGAACTACCATGCCCAAAAGTACTGTTTATCGTTGCTTGCTGAGCCTGAAGCAAATCAGTTGAGCTATCGGCGGAAAACGCAATTTCAGGCAGCATACAAACTGTTACAGCCGCCATAACAATCGACAATTTCTTTTTGTTGGCCCTTGAAAAGTTCAAAATACTTTTTAAAGCGCGTTTCATGTTGATTCCTTTGAGGATGTGTGAAAGCCCTGATTATGTGATTTGACTTATGTACACTGTACATATCCAAAAAACACATATAGTTAGGTAACTTAACGTAAACTTACTGTAGGTAATTACACAAAATAGTGACACTGAATAATTTAATGCATATCACACGATCCTTCAAGATTTATCTCAAAAAGACGCTAAAATAATTTTTTTCTTCTCACAGGCAGGGTTTAGATTGATGTGCTGTATACACGGCACTAGGATGCATTGTTAAGAGGTGCAGCGTACCGTGTACAACAGCAGTTAATTAATAATGGAATTATATAAAAATATGAGAAAAGGTAAGTTAGTACATCCTGTAAAAAGCAAGTTACAAGAGCAATTAGCCGGAAGTGGTTACGGGGATTTTGGGTCTGAGCTGGTTCGTTATAGAATTCCAGAAGAAATCACGATGAGAATAAAAAACAGCGCCAATACGCTAAAACTCGATTTTAGAGATGAAGTAATCAGAAGGCTTTGTGTATATTTTATCAAAAAACGGGAAGTCGAACCTGAGATAAACAAGTATAATATCATAGATGAAATGGCTAAAGATTTTATAATTTCAGTGGATGAATATAAAAAAACCTTGACTCAAGAAAATGAAAATTCCCTGATAAAATTCATGACTGCTTCTATGTATAATGTTAGCTTTCAGAAATCAGATGAAAATGTGACGGTTGGGAACCTACATATAGATACCATCGTCTTCAATGATATTAAACTGACGGCACAATTGCACAAACGATCCGTGAATGCTGAAATTATCTCCAGACTCGCTCGCAGTTTAAATCTTGATTACCCCGATAAGAATGAGGTTGAAAAGATAACGAAATTGCAGTTACTTCTGTTACTCAGCGAGTCTTACATACAGCATAAAATGAGAAAAATTTGATCGCATCAGCAGATGAAAAGGGCTGGAGAAATCCGCCCCTTTCTGTTTCCTACTCGTATTTATCCGCACTACCACGGAATATCCGGTTCATTTTCTTTTCAATTTCATCATGATTAATTTCACCGCTTTCCACTGCCGATTCAAGCAATTTCCTGCAAACAGAGATATCAAATAAAAGCTTTTCATAATATTCGATCATATCCACTTTGTGTTTCCCGGCAGAATCTTTCATATTATTCTCAAGAACCATCAAACCCAGCAACAGTAACTCTCCCGCAAGTCCTGACATAGTTGTACGCATAAGAATTTGGCGAAACCTAGTTATCCTGTCATTAGAAAGGAATTCGTCTTGGTATCCATTTTTATTATTTGAAAGCAACTCATCAAGTTTCGACTTTGCTTCATCAGAGATCCACACATTGAGATTTGAACTCATATAAAAACCTTTTTTTATTAAAACCCAACTTCAACACGAAAAGAACTGATAGGTAAAATCTATTAAAATATGAAATCTATAGGCTTTAGCTATTCTAAAAAAACTATTAATGCACAATAGTATCGAATTTGATCTTTAAAATTACGCTCTTGGCACAGCTCCGCCCCTCTGCAAAACTGAACAATAAATGGTCAAGGGAATGCCTCAAAACTTTACACCCAAAGGTAGAAAATCCCTCATGGCACTCGTTAAGACTAATCATAAACCATAGGAATGCTCATAGCAAACAATAGAATAAGTCATAGCAAACAATAGATTCTGACATAGAAAACCATAGTCCCTTTTTGCACAAGCAATAGTTTTACAATGGCTTTTCTATGTCAATCCTATGATAAAATAATAGTAAAACCATTGATTAGGCATAGGATTACTATTACTCATTCATGAAATGTCTATGGTTTAATCATAGATAAACCATGATTTTGACATAGCATTTCTATGAATAAACCATAGAAATGCTATAGTTTAGCACTAGCATTCCTATGGTTTCGTAATAGCATTCCTATTTTTTTTCTTTCAAATCGAAAAAAACATTGCATCTTCTATTTACTCCTATCTTGTTGTTCTTGCATGATTTTCCTGAAAGGAACAATCTTGCGTAAGGTGTGTGGTTTGAATTGGACGTGGACAGGAGGGTAGTTGCCCTGTAGTATATAAATCAGAGTGCTGCTAATCAGGAAAGAGATTGAACGGGTGCGCGATATGAAATATCAGGTGGTGGGGGTATTGGTGGCCGTTTTAACAGCCTCAATGGCGCAGACTGTATTTGCAGCGCCCGTTGAGGTTTCCGCGTGCTACGAACGCGCTGGCAGGGATTACGGTATTGATCCCGACCTGTTATTGTCTATCGGGATTCAAGAATCGCGCCTAAATAATAAAGCGATCAACAAAGGCAGTTATGATTACTGCCAGATGCAGGTCAATCAGATTCACACAGACGAATTAAAAGATTTTGGAATCAACCTGAAGGAGCTGACGCATCAGCCCTGTACCTGTATATATTCCGGCACGTGGGTTCTTGCAAAGTTTTTTCAGCGATACGGCAGGAGCTGGAACACTGTCGGGATGTATAACGCGGGCGTGAAAAATTCCCCAGTACCAAACCGAAATCGGGCGAACTACGCCAGGTCTATCCGGGGGATTTATACGGTTATCAAAATGGAAAAAAAGGAAGGCGGTGAAAAATCACTCGCCCTTTTTAATGATAATAAAACGCATAAGTAAATTTTAAAGCCGATCCATTGCGGTAATCAGCTTTCAAAAATCGGCGTCCGAAAATTGCAGCGCAATACCTTCCCTTATGCGAAGATCAGAGCTGTCGGTAATTTTTATCAGTTCTCCAGCGCTGCCGACCGTTTCCGCCAGCGGGAAACCATAGCCGCCTAAATCGTCCCCATACCCGTATTTCTTAAAATATTCAGCGCGTGTCATGTTCAAGTGGCAGTTGAATAGCCAGCCTTCTTCGAAAATTCCGCGCATGTCTTCCAGAGTTAATAGTCTGACAATCACGCTGCCCCCTCAGACCTTAATGAACATATTGCTGATATAAAGCCCTGTGCCGCTGCCATTCGATGCACGATGAAATGCTGCGCAGACTAATTCAAAAATAAGATGTTCGTTCGTGATGGTTCTCAGCCCCGCCCCAGCCCGTTTATCATTCACGGCCTTTTTGATTGCTGCCAGCTTTTCTTTCATTTCCTGAGTGTTACTTGCAAAAAGTCCCATAATTCATCCCCACGCAATGCAACTAGTAATACCCGGCTTTTATACCGGGACTCCATAATTCATACTTTACGGTAAACAAACCCGTTAAAGAGATCGTACTCATTCAGGAAGATATCGCGGGCGTAAGCCTCAAAGTCAAAATAGCCGCGCAAACCTTCCGGCAGAGGTTCTAGCAATGCATCCATATACGGGCGGCGCGTCAGCGCGGCCCGTATACCTTCCCCTGTGGTGGCTGTAAAAACCCGCACTACGCGGGTTTAATGAATTGTGCAAAAACTATCGGTGCCTGCTTTGGCCTGCAATCTCGTATGTCCTTGAGACATTCTCGCAGTTCGCTGAGCTTCATTCCCCTGCGCTTTGCTTCGGCTCTGATCAGGTCTGTATTCATCTGAAGATACAGATTTTTCGCCAGAGACTTGGCCTCATTAAAAGCTGTCTTTCTCAAGAAGATTTCATCTTCTTTACGGCGCTTCTCTGTTGCTAAATAGTCATCAAGTTCTTTGTGAAAGTTGCCGCGCTTATCAAGCGGAACATTTAAAATACCGTGGTCAAGAGCCATCTACTACCCCCGCTGTTACAGTGCCTTTTTGTTTGTGATCGCCACGCTGTTACTCCACAGCGTGGCGGGTTATTTCATCAGGCGATAATTTTTCGCATTTCTTCGGAAAGTACCCACAATGCACGGTTAAGTTTTACATCCTGATCCATTCCGGTGACGGCTCGTGTCGTGGTGCGCTTGCCTTTGGCATCGCGTCCGCGCAGGCCACCACGGATCAAGTTCTCCTGTACGCAGTTCAACGTTGTCCACATGTCATTGCTCACGTCCTCCGTGCGGTTCGCACGCAGAATCTGCGTAGGAGACACGGGTGCGGGCTTGTTTTCATCCCAGCGCAGCGTGAGGGCGGCGCTCGCAAAGGCGTGCCGCGCTTCGTCAGATAGGGCCACCGCCTGCATCGCCTCGCGGGATTCATCCACGCGATCGAAAGTATCCAGCACCTCATAAGCGCCTTCAATGACGTTCCCGGTAATGTCTCCCTTGTGCTTCACGCGAATATCAGCGATATCCTCGCCCACAACCAAACCATTCTGGCAGACGAAGCGAAACACACCCGCTTTCATCTGATAGCTGCTCGCGCCGTTGTGCGAGTTAATCAGGATGATTTCATTTGCTTGCTTGCCCGTGATCTGGTTGGCGTGGCGCAGGCGGATCATGTGCTTGGTAAAATCGCGCATCCCCTCGATGCGGGAACGAGTCTGGCACACCATGAAGGGCTGAAAACCTTCCTGGCGCAGCTTGTCTAGAATCAGGTTAGTCGGGATAAAGGTATACTGCTCAGAGCGGCTTTCGTGCTCACTTTCTGCGAAAATCGAAGGGGCAACGCGCATGATCTGCGAGTCGGTCAGCGGCACGTCAGAACGCAGTGAATTACCGCTGGCAAACTTGGTGGCAAGGCGTGAATAGTTCATAAAGTCTCCTGAAATCGCCGTTTCCGGCCTTGTTGGTCGGGCACCGCGCCCTTCCATGTATTAAATAATACGCCATTTCGTGACTTCATGCAAGCCATTTCGTTACTTTATTTGGACTTTTTC
>NC_010697.1 GCF_000026185.1 Erwinia tasmaniensis Et1/99 | reverse complement strand
GAGCCATCCCTCTGGTTTTTTAAAATACCTTGTCTTTAAACTATACCAAAAGTGGGTTGTCGTAAAGTGGGAAACCCACCTTTTTTATTCCCACCTTTGAAAATTAACGGCATACATCCCCACCTTTCACAAAGCACCCACTTTAAATACAGTACTTTTTATATATATATCATATAGTTATTGTTAAATATAAGATACATCCACGGCATAACGGCACACATCCCCACCTTTAGAAAATATTCACCAATTACATGAACTTAGTTGACATCCCATGTCTCCAGAATTTTACGTCAAAGCTCTGGATCTCAATCGTGAACTTAAAAGTAGTTTGCTTTAAGTACATTTCTTATTGCCCGATAACGTGACGTGTATCCCAAACGCGCAAGTTGCTCAATATTTAATCTTCGCGGCATATATCCCCACCAGTGACGGCATATATCCCCACCAGTGACGGCATATATCCCCACCTTCACGGCATACATCCCCACCTTTAACGGCATACGCCCCCACCAGTGACGGCATATATCCCCACCAGTGACGGCATATATCCCCACCAGTGACGGCATACATCCCCACCGATAAACTCGGATCATTTTTTTTTATAGTGCTATATTAGAAAGTTAGGGTGTTAATAAAATGTTACCTAAGTTTATTAAGTTTACTAAGATCTAACTAAGTCACTATTAAGTTATTTAAAAAGATAAATAAGCTTTTGAAGGCAAAAACATGTGGATAACTCACGCTGTCAAATAAAGCACACTTCTTCTTCTGCCGAACCAGAGCGGTAGGAGCTATATGCCGCATCTGGTTAAATTACGCTTCCTCGGCAAGACAGACTCGCAAGCTCGCTAATCTTGCCTTGCGGCGAGCGTTACATACTCACGTTTCCCTTAGCTGAGTCTGTTACCGATCCTTTTCGGATCATCGGATCTATAACGAAACGGCTTCGCCGAACACGCTGTACGCGATTTTTCACCGCATAGACGTACAATTTAATACGTCGAGTGCATGAACGGCTTAGAGAGGCTTACAGAGCGAATCTGATGATGGCCTGATCTGTCAGCCTCAATGTGATGCTAGTTCTTGCGATCAGAAATAGATAAATCCTTTCGCAGCATACACTGTATGTACATAGTAATAGTTAATATGCAAATACATGGTAATGCTATGATTGTAAATACACTGTATACACTGTATACACTGTATACACTGTATACACTGTGTAGTAATCGGCTTGTAAGCTGGCAAAGCCAGCACCCGCAGTACAGCGCCCTCCGGGAGGCTGTGCGGGGTTCTGAGTGTCCTATAGGTTCGTCTGGCAGGACGGGGGGAGGTTTAACGCCGTATGACAGTCAGCGGTTCGCGTTGCTCACGCCTGGTGCCACAGGTATGGGGGAAAATGTGATCCCGGATTAGCATCTTTTATCGGCTGCGCCTCAGAAAAAAAAATTAATAAAAACAGAAAATAAAAGATTGAATGCTCCCTAAATAATGATTTACGATGATTACATCGAAACGGGGAACGGCCTGTTTCATCACCGAACAGCCCTTAAGGGCAGGAGATATAAAGTGAAAACGTCAGCATCTAAAGAAAATATTCAGCAGGAAGCCCTAAATCGCGCCGTATCTAACAACTCAATCGCTAACTATCAGGCGATTATTGAAGGATTCATGGATAAAGGGATCAACGAGATGAAGCCTAGTCCTGATTTGGCAAGGCTGCTTACTTACCGGAAGAAACTCCCATGAAAGAAATTTTTAGCAAAATGATTTCTAAAGGAAATAAACAGTGCAAGTTGACTGTTTATGTTGATGCAGATTCATGCAGTCTCAACTTTACTGCGTTGGGGCGTACGAATCCCCCAGGTGGAGCGAAGCGTGAACGCTTCACTATCTTCGATGAAATCTATGAATTTGATTCTATTAATGATATTGACGATGAAATTCTGCAGATGCTCCCTAAAAACGACAAATTTAAACCATTAGCCGAGTGTTTTACTGCCCTACACCATGAATTTATTGAGCTTCAAAAAAATGCTTAAAGAGCAATCACCTGAATATCTTGCAGAATTGCAGGCTAAAACCGGACTCACCAAACCTGAGTTAGCAGAACGGCTGATGATGTCCCTCAAATCATGGGATAACCTTATATCGAAGAATTGCAGTCAAAAACTACCCGGTGTGAAGTTTGAGCTTTTACTCTTGCTGGCTGGCAAGCACCCAGAATACATTTTAACTAAACGTTGATTACGCTGTGCGCATGATGTATTTACACTGTTTTTGCGGCATCCCGCCTTGTAAGCTGGCAAAACCAGCACCCGCAGTACAGCGCCCCACGGCGCCTGTGGCGCGATGGTGTACCTTTCGCAGGCTCACGCGCTAACTGCGCCCTTCGGGAGGCTATGTCGGGTTATGAGTGGCTTCCGGTTCGTAATGGCCTGGCAGCGCGGGGGAGGTTTAACGGCGTATGACAGTCAGCGGTTCGCGTTGCTCACGCCCGGTGCGGCAGGTATCGGGGAAAATGTGATCCCAGAGTAGCACCTTTTATCGGTTGCGCCTCAAAAAAACAAGCAAAAACAGAAAGAAAAGCTGTTGAACTCCCTAGATAATGAGTTATAATGATTGCATCGAAACGGGGAACGGCCTGTTTCACCACCCAACAGCCCTTAAGGGCAGGAGATTTAAGATGAACACTCAAAAAAATGAAACTGAGATCACCCCTGTAGATGTTCTGGTTCACTGGTCAGAATCCGGTGATTTTCCTTTCGAGAATAAAACCTACTCTTTCGAAGAGTTTGAACGTGCAGCGGCGCTGGCGGCTTCAAAAACAACAGAGTTCTACGATAAAACAAAAATTACTGTAATTTTCTCGAACGGTATTGAATACGGCTGTGGCCTTGATCTTGCTGCACACGATAAAAAGGGTTTCCGTGATCACTGTAACAAGATGATTAGATACTCTGATACTCCTGAAGGGCTGGACTATTATACAAGAATGGGATTAATTGACTGTGTTAATTTCTTAAAATCAATCACTTGGCCTACTGCTTAAATAAATAACAATGTAGGGCTTTATTGAGAAGCCCTAAAATAGGTGTAGCGGCTTACCAACATAATGGCCTCTGCTCGCAAACATCGGGAATTTCTGCTCGAATTATCTGACAATGGAGCGGCGTTTGTGCTCACGATCTTTACCAATGTGCTTGCAAACATCCGTCGTCTGCTCACTTTAATTGCCAATGGGGAGAGTGACCCGGATGGCGTCGATAACTGCCAACTTTTCCTCTCCCCTCGGTGACGCATAAACCTTCGTTTTTGAGTCATTCACAGCAAGGGCGTACTTACTCGCAAATTGCGCTCTAAAACCTTCTCAAAACTGTTATTGATACCACTGTCGCGAAATGCTACGCCTCCCACGACTTTTGAGAATGTTTAAGAGGTGACTAAGCGGATCGGATACGCCAGGGTCAGCACGGTAGACCAGAATCCAGAACTTCAACTGGAGGCTCTGAGACGCGCCGGTTGCGAGAAGGTATTTACCGAGCGCGGATCCGGTGCCCGGGACGAACGACCGGAGCTGAACCACATCCTTTCCGATGTATTACGGGCAGGCGATATATTGGTTGTCTGGAAACTCGATCGTCTGGCGCGCTCATTGAAGAAACTCATCGCGACGGCGGAAGAGCTGGAGCATAAGCTTAAAGGGCAAAAACATCAGGTTGATGGCTACAGAGCAAGCTATTGATACGACTTCCGCTTCCGACAAAGCCTTTTTGGATATACTGGGTTTTCGCCGAATTAGTGGCACTCATGCCCCATTAATTTGGTATCCCCGCCATTGGCAATTAATGTGAGCAGACGACGGATGTTTGCGAGCACATTGGCAAAGAGCGTGAGCACAAACGTCGCTCCATTGTCAGATAATTCGAGCAGAAATTCCCGATGTTTGCGAGCAGAGGCCATTATGTTGGCAAGCCGCTACAAATAGGTCATTAATCCGAAATGTTTTATGTATAAGAAAACAGAAATCACAATTGAATTGCACCGCATAAAACATTGCTTGAAAGCTGGTGCGGTTGTTCTTGATAAATTCTCAACCAGAGAAGAAGCCGAAAACGCGTTAGAGAAAAAGAGGTCTTTCTATCAGTTTTGGGCAGACTCGGCAACGGTATCTGTTTTGAATACAAAACCTAAAATCAAAAAAATTTAACCCGGACGGATTGAAAGGTTTCGAAAAGAGGAAAAAAACCACCGTAAGGTGGTTTTTTTATCGGTCAGTTGACATGATTTTTTTGTATCTGGATTCGGCTTCCAGTTTCTTTTCTTTTGGAAGTTGTTGAATTATATTCTCTGTCAGTTCAGATAGCTCAACAATACCTGATCCGAATTTTTCCAATTCTGATTTATTCTTCACTGACAAGGCATAGTAAACGGCCCCAGAAAAAACGGAGGTGAGCAACAGAACAGAAGCAAGGCAAAGACCAACAATTTTTGTTGTTGATAATGGTTTTGTTTTTTTCGCTTCGCTCTTATAAGTATCTGTAACCGATTTGAGTTCACTCTTCAGGTCAGCAAGAATGAGCGAAAAATGTTTTGTGATCTCATGTTTGGCTGTTTCTTTTAAATCGAAAATCTCTTTGTTTGCTTCAGTGATGTTTTTTTCTAATTCTTCACCAACCTGAAGCAGTTCTATCAATTTATCGCTAACTGCGTTCTCCAGCGCTTCAGGGACTTCGGAAATTGCCCCAAGAAGTGCCTCTTTAAAATTCTCAGTCTCTTTCTCAAGAGTCAAAAGATCTTCAATCATCATGTTGATTTTTGCGTCTTTGAAATCTTCAGAGATACTCTTGCTCATACTTTTTCCTTAATAAAATAGCGGGATGTTATCCCGCTATATCAATCAAAATTCTAAATTACCGAAAGCTACATCCAGATCTGAATTAAAGCCATTCATCAGCATTTTTGCAGCACGAAGATTCGACAGTTCTTCTCGTTCTTCTTTCGTGCCTGCGGCACGAATAAGAGCACGGTAGTCACGATCATCGTTATACACATCTTCGTATTTCATTCCCATTGTGGTGAGAATGTTAAAGATGTTGTTGTGATAAACGGTAGGTATGATTTTACCAGCAATCTTTTTGCATTGCTTATCAGCGAGGAAGATTGAGAACTGTTTTTCAATAGCAGTGTCTTTTTCGGCCAAGTTAAAAATCACTTTAATACGACTATCTTCAATGCCCATATCTAAAAGGCTATTGATGGTTGCAATAGAATCTCGCTGTTGTTTTTCTTGAGGGGTGACAGGGACAATGAAGTGATCAATCAGATCATGACTGCCCTGATATTCAGTCATTTGAACCATAAACTGCTCGATGTTAGAAGCGCCAACGTCGATGATTGTGCAATCAACATCGTCAATACGCTTAATGATCTCATGGAACTCTTTTGCTGAAATTTTTTCATCAGTAGTACCATCGGTATTGATGGTCTCAACTTTGATAATCGCAGAATATTCAAAACGTGGTTTAAGCAGAGCCTGACAAATAGTAGATTTACCGACATTACCGCTGTTATTTAAAACTGCCATTTTCAGATACATTGTTAATCCTTATTTTTTTGAAATGTAATTTGTTAAGGTGTTACCTAATCTTACTGGGTTAGGTGATTTCCATGTTCCGATAGTATCAATACTTACACCACCTTCGATGGCTCTTAAAGCAATTCTTTCGTTATTGAAACAAACTTTTAGGTACTGGTTAAGCAACTCATTTGACGCTTTTGGCTCCTCTACCTCTGTACCTAAGTGAGACTCTACGTTGCTGCCTGATCTCGATAATGCTATAGGTTCTGTCACAACCGTTCTAGATTGGCCTAGCTGTTTTTTAACTTTTGCTTTTGCCCGATGAAAAAGGGTATTAATACTCTTTGCTGTTAAGTGATCGCCAGTCAGTTCATTTAAGTAATTCGAAATTGATTCCCAAGAAGCAATTTCCTTAGCCTTAACTAAATCATTGTAGTGGCGGTTAAAAGCTGCTTGTTTGCTTTTCAAACCACTCTGATTCAGTAAATCAGCTAAGGGTTCCAGTAAATCTTGCAACTCTTTCACTTTATCGCCCTCAACAAATACATGCGGGTATTGTGTAGGCAATTAGTAGGTGAGTCAACCTTTCTATAGCTATTCTGTATGTATTGCGTAGGTTGGTCAAGCATTTATGTAGGTATAGTGTATGTATTTTGTGGGCACTCCTTCATGCTAAAGATATCAGATGCAACCTACAGGCACGACGGCGATGTATACACAGACATTTCATGTCCGGTATAATCGCTGTGCCAAAGGGGATACCCCTTTGAAACCCCGAACTACGTTCTGGTGCGGTTCTACGAACCTTGAAGGATAAGAAAATGGCAGTAGATCGAAAACACGTAATCTCAGTGCGCATGACAGAGGAAGAGTATGAACCATTCAAAAAAATCCTCGAATCAACGGAAATCTCTAAGTCAGAGTTCTTTCGATTGGTTATGCTTAATCGTCTTGCCGATTTGCCATCAAAACCTAAAGTTACTTCTGACTACAAAAAGTGTCTTTTCTACTTCAACAAGACGAGTAATAACATCAATCAACTTGCGAAACGTATCAACATCGACGCAAAAAATGGTGGTATGACCGATGCAACCTATCGTCGTTTTATGAATACGCTGATCTCTATCAGTAACTTACTCTCTGGATCACTGAAATGATTATTCGTATCAGTGGTGGTAATGATGGTGTTGCTGAGTATCTTGAAAATGGACGAAAGGCCGAGCGTGATTTTACTCGTGATGAACTCGATTATCGTTTGATACTCGATGGCAATCTTGACACTACCGAAAAAATCATTCAGTCAATAGATAACTCTGGTCAAGAACGCTATCTCCACATTACCCTTTCATTTCAGGAAAGTGATGTTTCCCATGAAACTCTAAAAGCCGTAACTGAAGAATACAAAAATCTGCTCATGAATGCCTATGACGAAGATGAGTATAGTTTCTATGCTGAAGCCCATTTACCAAAAATAAAAAACATTACAAATAATGCTACTGGTGTACTTGTGGAAAGAAAGCCTCATATTCACATTGTCATACCTGAAACGAATCTTGTTACAGGAAAAAAGCTTCTTCCGACAGGAAAAGTTACTATTACTGAGCGTTATCTAGATGCAATCCAAGAACATGTTAATTATAAGTTCGGTTTAATCAGTCCGAAAGATGTAACCCGAGTAAGTGATAATAACTACGCAAACGTTTTATCTCGCACTAAAGGCGATTTGTATCGAGAACGTAATTCTGATTTCAAAAAACAAATTCTGGAAAGTATCACGAAGAATAATATTACCAGCTTTTCTCAGTTTGGTCATTATCTTAAAGATTATGGCGAAGTTAAACTAAGAAATGCGGGTAAGAGCACGCAATACTATGCAGTTAAACTTGAAGGTGACTCGAAGTACACAAACCTTAAAAGTCCTCTTTTTTCTCAACAGTATGTTGAGAAACGTGAGCTTCAGATAGTTAAACCTACTGAAAAGCAGGTTTTCCAGTTAATTAATGACTGGCAACAGCGTGTATCCCATGAAGTAAAGTATATTTACCCTAAGTCCGAAATTGTACGCACAGCATATAAATCGCTTAGTGATGAAGACAAAAATACATTCCTAAAAGAGAGGATTAACAGCTATGAAAAAGAAAGAAGATTTCCTTCAGAGAAAGGACGGAAAGAGCATCAGCAGCGAAGTTTTAAACAATCTGCCAAGCCATCTTTATCCAGAAGAGCAAACCGCTTGTCATATATGCCCCAACGCGCTTTGGTTTACGGAATTAGGGGTAGTTCAAGACAGCCAGGTAGGGAGCGGGAGGGAGCCGGGAGAGAAGCATCTGAGCGTCTTTTGTCGGCTTATGAACACAGTTATTTGGGAGAGTCAGGGGCAGAAAGCGTTCATGCTGATCAAACAATGCGACGGTACGATGCCGGAGAACGATCCGCACAATCAAGAGGGATAAAGTCAATTCAGGAATCTTCAGTTCTGCATGAAGAGTTTTTCCAGCACCTTAACGAAAAAGCGCAGGACAACGAGATAGAGACTATGCGCGAGGTCAGGGATAATATAGACCCTGAACGGTTCCTGTCTACATTATCCCGAGAGTATCAGTTAATAGCCGCTAATTACAAAATTACGAAAGCTAAGGATGGATCACCGCGCTTCCAAGTTGGTAAGCGTAATATGAATGCTTCTGATTTTTTGACAAAACATATGAATCTTTCCTGGAATGATTCAAAAGCTATGCTGTTAAAAACGTATGCTGAACAGCAAGCAAAATTGCCGTTTGAAAAAGCGTTAATCCGAGTGTCTTTAACTAAAGAACAAGCAAGATATAGATTTGATTCTCTAAAGGAAGCACAAAAAGAACTAAAAAATATCCTTACACTTAACCGTAGTTATTTGTATAATGAAATTAGAGTTTTGCGTAACCAAATTTATCAGGTTCGCGGTCATGAAAGAGAAGTGACCCGTGGTTTGATTGTTTATCACAAACTTACTGGTCTGGAAACTATTTCTGAAATGGATAAAAAAGGACGTGATTTTATCACGGATTATCATGCTATCTGGAATGAGGATAAAGACCCTATGAAAGCGCTTCAAAAACTTAAAGAAATAATTAACTTTACTGATGAAGAAAACGGAGTAGAGGCCGCTGAAACCACTCTATCAATCAAATCGCGTGTTGAGGCACAAAAACGTGTACAGGAATTGCAACGTACCCGTCTCAAAGATTTGGTTCTTCAAAAATCACAGGATAAACTTGTTTTCCTTAATCCTGAAAGCGAAAAACCTGTTTTCACTGATAAAGGTGTGCGTCTTATTGCCAACAAAGATGCCAGTAACGAAGAGATCGCTCTTATGCTGGAGTACGCCAAAGAGAAATTCGGCGGTGTCCTTAAACTTAATGGTGATGATGAGTTTAAGACAACATGCGCACTTATTGCTGCCGAGAAAGACATGAACATCATTATCAAGCCTGATGAGTTCAATAATTTAATGAAACAGCATAAAGCCGATCTCGTTGCTAACCACATCCAGCAGGCAGAGCAAGAACATAATAAGCCAATGCCTGATCAAACCGTTGAGGCTGGAGCTGAAGATCTGGCAGAAAATTTACACAATACTCAGCAGGTTGTGCCTGCGCCTGTGGATGAAGTAAAGGCCATTCAGGTTGAACTAGATTATAGTGTGCTCGACAGATTAGACGGCTTTGTTAAATCGCTGCTGCTCGATGCTCAGGATGCACACTATGGCTACCTAGATAACGTGACGGAAGAAGGTACAACCTACGAAGTCTTAGGTCACACTGAAGGTGACACTGAAGACATCTTCAGGCTTGCTACTTTTGACAATGAACGGGATGCACAAGCGTTTTCAGACATCGCAAATACATTGGGTAAAACCAAGCTTGCGGCTCTTATCGATGAGCACCAGGCCATCCCTTCTCTTATTGCTGAATACGCAAAAAAAGCGGAATCTGAAGAGCTGGAGTTCTTCGTTCGTGATGTAGAACTGGAGATAACCAGTAAAGATATGACGCTGGATGAAGCTAAAGAGTATCTCGAGAAAGAGATCGTTCTAATGAGAACGGTTAAAGAAGACATGCACCAGGATAATGAGAACGAAAACGTTCAAGACTGAAGTCATAACAAAGAAAAAGCCGGGAAATCCCGGCTTTTTCTTTTCAAGTTACTCACAGTTTTTTAGATTCGAGAATCCAGTAGTTTTTCTGGTTTTCATCCATCTGCTGAAATGCAGCAAGTGAGGCTTTCACAATGTCAGTATGCCCCAGTCCGGTACTGGTTGCTCCCTCATCCATGATGTCAATAAACACCTGCTGTAACCTGAAGTTCTTAGGTAAAGCTTTACCAGAAGCAGGGCGGCGATCTCCGTCCGAAATGAATCGGGCCACGTTAGTGTTATTGTTTTTTTCGCTTTCATTTTTGTTAGTTGCGGCTGCAATCAATACGGGAATAGTTGGTACTTTCAGTTTTAAGCCAGCCATGATCTCATTCCGTAATGTGTATGTATGCTGTATGTACATTATAGCCGTTATTTTTATTATTACAATGTACGTACAGTGTGTTTAGTTAAACTAAATCAATCTCTTTTACCATTAATTCTAGAAGAGCCTTAGCCTTGTTCAGGCTGGCGGCGCGAGAAATCTCATGAACACCCGCGCCCAAGTTGCACGCACCTTCATACACATCGAGATCGGATAATCTGGTTTTAAGTGGTTGTATCCAGATTTCATTACTCTTCAGTTCTTTCTCAAGTTCGATTGCGTCCGTCACTTTGTTTGGCTTCACGCGCGTCATAAGCACCCAGGGCTTAAGCGAAGGATTGCCATTAGCCTGCAACTGTGCAGTACGTACCGCTTCAGTTACTTCGCTTAAAGTCCCTGTTTCGAATCTTGAAGATGGCTTAACCAGAGTGACCAGAATGTCTGCAACTGTAAGCGCACTTCGGAACTCGGCACTGTCATGACCAGGACAGTCTGCTATCACCACGTCTGCCATTTTTTGCAGGCGTTTGATCTCTTTGTTCACATCCCTACCATATGCTTCATGGATAGGAATTGGTGTCAGACCTGCCGCAATTCTCTTTTCTTTCCAGTCCATAAGCTCCGGGTTTTTGTCTGTTTTTAGAATTATAACCCTAATTTTGTAGAGAACTGACAGCATCACCGCCAGATTTACAACGGTCGTTGTTTTACCTACGCCCCCCTTGTTTGAACCGACAACTAAAGATTTGCCCATCTCACCCTCCAGTGTATGTACATCGTACGCAGCCCTTAATCATAGTGGTGTCATTATGATGTGTATACAGTGTAATATAATCCAGTATGTACACAGTATTTATAGCACCGCTTATATACGATGTAAATACACTATATACACATATATGTAATTTCATTGTGTTTACGGTTGTGTGTGTACGGAGTATTTACGGAGGGGCGCGTTAAAGGCCGGGGAGTGGTCGCCCCCCGGCCTTAGTTACGTTTCCGTCACGCTCAGAAGAACATGCGGATCAGTTCAAGAAAGACGATTACCGCTTTCAGAACCATGATGATTTTATCAATCATGCGTTTCTCCAGATCACCGGAGTGAGAACACCACGGCTTACTCTTACACTGCCTGTCACCGTGGCTCTCTTCATTGTTAGATGCAGAGCGATCGCTGTTAATACTGATTGAATTGTGACCTACCCTGCCAGAGCACCAACTCCGCGCCGGAACGGTAAAAAAGCCGACCTCACCAGTCGGTTTTTTTACGTCTGCTTTATCCCGCTTCGTTAAAATCCACGCTATATGAAGATCCGTTTCTGCGGTAAACCCCGGCGTCACCCTTTCAGCATTTGCCGCGCCGTCTGCGCGTCACAGCTGAATGACAGCCCGTTCCCGGTTAGCACATCGAGCGAGAACACCCGCGTATAGACTTCTGTACTCCGGGCATAGCGATGCCCCAGCAGCCCCTGGATGGTTTTTTCCGGTACGCCACTCATGAGCAGGTGCATGGCGAACGAGTGCCGGAACGTGTGCGGCGTGACCGTAATCGTAAACGTTACCCCGTCACTTTTTGCGCGGCTCACCGCGCCGTTCAGCCAGTTCAGCGGCGTTTGCCGTGACCGTACTTCCCACACCGGAACATGCTTAACCCGCTTTCGCCAGGTGGCGAGGTATTCCCTCATCCTTTGTACGTAAGCGGCATCGAGCAGCGGCACGATTCTTATGCCGGGTTCCGGCGGTTTGCGGTAGCGCGGATCGGGGTGCAGGGTGTCGGCGTCAGCCGCCGGACGACCACGGCCCCGGACGGCTTCGCGGTTGCGCTGTTTCAGGGTTTTCAGCATCACTACCGCCTGCGGGTGGCGGCGTGACGGCTCCAGCGTAAAACAGGCGGGTGTCAGCGCCAGCGCTTCGTTGAGTCGCGCCCCGGTATTCCACAGCGTTTCAAAATACATCCGGGCGGTGAGATCGTCGATATACGACAGCAGTAACCCGACTTCCGGCGCAAGCAGGTATTTCGGCAGACCCGCGCCGAGGTGCGCGGCGTAATCGCGCATCGTCCGGGCGGCATCGAGCGACCACGATCCGGCAACACGGCCCGGAACGGTGACGCTACGTGAAATCTGAACATTTCCGGCAGGTAAGTGACTCAACAATTCAATCTCCGCATCCTGATAAAAACCGCTGCCGCCTCCGGGCTGAAGCCCTCCGTTGTCCGGGCGTTCAGCCATGCACAAACAAGTTGCGCCCGGCTTCGCTTCCCCTGGTAAGAGCCGGAACTCAGTAGCAGGGCAGGGCGTTAATCAGCCAGGCGGGGCGGCTTCATTATTATCGCGTACCGGGCGGCGCAGTCCGAGGACAATAAATCCGATCACTAAAATAAATATTGGACATTTCTTCCGATAGTGCCGTTTTGCCTGGGCGGTGTGTGCCGGGAACCCGGCGGTAACGGGCGGCAGCTGCGCCCCGTTGTACTGATTAGCCTAGGATAGGGGCGCGGAGGCTGGAGGTCAGCACCAGATATGGCGATGAGTATAATGAATGTTGTAACTATTAAATGGCGGGAAGGGGGCTGGACAGAATGACCTGAATGTCTAATTGCCTGGGGAATGAATGACGGGAGTCCTGGGCCTGGAACAAGCCGGAGCGTCAGCGAACTGGCGCAGGGGGATCGTACCGCAGCCCGTGCCGGAATCTTGTTCAGAATATCTGGAGCAGTCGCAACTGTTCGAGAAGCCGGCCATCGACGTTGAGGCGCAGCCGGAGCCGGAGCCAATTCGTTTTGTTGTTTTACAATAAGTTAGTTAGTTTACGGTGCGAAAAATATCGGTGAATATTTTTGATGCATTCAGTCACGGCGGTGCGCTACGTGAAATTTGCGAGTGTTACCATGATTGCCGCCTTTATTATATCGGTAAGATCCAATACGCCCTGTTGTACGGGGCTATTTAATGTTTAAATACCAAGTTGCTTCTTTGTATATTCAATATCTACAAAAGGCGTCCAGTTACTTTTAAAAAATTCAGTAGCGGCTTGTTTCAGAGTAATCAAGCCAGATTCAAAGTCTCTTTTTACTGACTCATGAAAACAAGGAATATCATATGCTTTATTCTTGACGATCATGTCATTATCCCGCTGTATGTTCAACTTGAGATAATTATAACATTTCAGTTATATAACACAGGTGTTATCTATGATCGCTTGAATATTTTTGTTTTGCTTGTGAGCATAATCCAATCTCCATTATCCAATCTCGCCACCTCATAACCTTTTGAAACCAGATTATTAAGCTGTTGAACTGAATTAATCCCGGCTGCTTTAGCTGCCTTTTCCCGATTACCCTCATAGTAATCATTAATCATCTGGACAATAGAAATACGCATAATAACCTCATTGTAAGAACAATCATATTATATAACGATTGAGTTATATAGCAAGCGTATACAGGAGTGTAAAAAAGGCCGCTGTCATGATATGTGAGTATACGCGGCGTCCCTATATCATTCTGTATCTTTTTTTTATCTAAACAAAACCCGGCTTTGCAGGGTGGGGAATTTTACGGCTGAAGCCGTAATACTTTATGAGTCCTCGCTGGCGCTGCGGGGCTTCCGGCGTAAAACGCCTCCTATGCGCTTTGCGCATCAGCGGAACTGAACGGCATAGAACGTTGAGATGGACGCAAATTAATTTTGCATTTTGCATTATGTAAGACGTTGATCAACGAGCAGTATAATAATAACCAATTGAATTTAATTGATAAAGGTATAAAAAATGCTTGCCATTACCGCACTGGTGCGGTAATATTATCACATCGAAAGGGGATTGCCCCAATCACCATAGCCCGACACGGGCAGGAGCTAAAAATGAACATCCAGCAAGCACTTAATATCTTCGGGCTTTCCGGTGAACTGACCGAACAGGACGTTAAAAAAGCCTACAAACAGGCCGCTTTTAAATTTCACCCTGATAAAAACCGCGAAAACCCCGCCGCTGGGGAAATGATGAAAGCCATCAACGCCGCAAATGATTTTTTGATGCAAAACATCGACCGCATCAATGAAGCTCAGAGCAGCGACGATAACGCCCGATACAACTTTGGGGACGAACTGGAAAACGTGCTCAATGCTTTACAGGGTATGTCTGGCGTGATTTTCGAGGTTGCAGGTAACTGGATTTGGATCAGCGGCGACACGAAAGCGCACAAAGATGCTATCAAGGCGCTGGGCTGCAATTGGGCGAGCAAAAAGCAAATGTGGTTTTACCGCCCTGAAGAATACAAGGCGAGCCGGAACCGTAAGGAACACAGCATCGACGAAATCCGCGAAATATACGGCACCACAGGCCAGCGGAGCGCAACCGGATTTAAACGGGTAGGAACCAGAGCATAACGGGAGCGGGGGCGAAAGCCCCCATTGAAATTGCCAGGCCTGCTTTTCGGGTATAGAACCCGAAAACAGGGTAATAACCGCCACGCTGCATTGGCTGGCTTCGCCAGCGCAGCAAAGGAAGTGAAACAAAATGCAAAATTTTTTTGACAAATGGCAGCCTGTTTTTGAAATCGTCGCCCGTCTGCTGGGGAAAGGCTGGCGCGTGAATCTGCTGGATGCTTGCCCGTACAGGATTAAACTGACCACGCCGGAACTGAAACGCTATTCATTGATGGTGCGGGAAGAAAAATGCCGCCTGGTTATTAATGGCTTTGTTGAATCCCGGCACGGGCACGGCGCACGGTGTACCGTGTCGCAATCACGGGGTGTAACGGGCATTGCCGACGATATACGCCGTAAGATCCTCACCACGGCGCAGGAGGACGTTAAAAAGGCACAGGATGCGGAACAGGCGCAACGGGACGCGCAGGAGCAGGAAAAAATCATCAAAGGGATGTTATCTCAGCTTGTGACGCTGGATAACTGGCATGACGCGCTGACCGGATTTAAAGCAGAAAACGGCCTCAGCGGGAAAATAACTAACCATTTCAACGGCTACGGACTGTTTGTGCAGGGTTTAAGTGTGGAACAATTGATAAAATTAACGGGGGCGATAAAACAGTTATGAAAACAAATTCTTTTAGAAAAGGAAATTTCACGTATTATTTGAATTATGATGAAAACAAAAAACGTTACTCTTATGTTGTATATGTTAAAATTCGATCCAATAAACGTAAAACAGAATTAAAATCAAGCCGTGTAAAGGATATTGATATTTCTTTTCATAATTTAGATGATCCTGCTTTAAAAGGTTTATCGGATGAAAATATTAAAATGATTCAAACTCTAATAATGGAGATTGAAAAATGAATAATGAACCATCGGAAGTGAAACGATTAAGAGTAAAGACGGGTTTAACGCAAAGCAAAGCGGCTGAATTATTTGGTATGTCATTAAGTAATTGGCAGCGTAAAGAATCAATTTCTGGAAGGGTTGTACCAATTACTGCAAGTGAATTTATTCTTTTACAGTTAATGGCAGGTGAGCATCCCGATTATATGTTGTGCAAGCGCGACACGTTGCGCCCGTAACTCGCGTTGCTCGCACGCGCAGTACAGCAGTATCACTGTCTGACAGCCCTTTCAGGCTTTGCAGGGGCAGGGAATTGTCACGGCTAAAGCCGTAACGCGTTTTGAGTCCTCGCTGCCCTGAGGGGCATCAAAAAGCGTGAAAATCATCACGTATTTTGCTGTTTTTCATGAAAAATGCTTGATATTACCGCATGAGTGCGGTAATATTATCACATCGAAAGGGGATTGTCCCCAATCGCCATAGCCCGACACGGGCAGGAGCTAAAAAATGAAATCCATCTTAAACCTGACTTATCCAGCCACCTTTAAATTCTCTTTCACAAAAGCGGAAATAAAAGACGGTAAAGCATTTATGAATGCCTACGGTATCAAACAAACGTTTGAAGTGAAAAACCACGCTGAACTTGAACGCTTTATTCAGACTATCGCAGAAAAATGCGTTGTTAATCCCTCAAATGTTGATTATGAAATTATAGACTAACCACAACGGCGGGGAAAACCCGCCTTTTAGGAGCATGGGATGAAGAGTGAAACTCAATTGTTACTGGAAATAGCACGAGAAGTTGATAAAACAATCAGCAAGTTAAAAGAAGATTCTTATGATGATGTCATTATCTCGCTTCTTAAGTGTGCCGATACCGAACTAAAGAGATCTATAATTGCTGGCCTCATAGCTGGGGTGAAAATCAAACAGGATGTATATAAATGATTACGGAGATAAAGAAAATTGCAGTAGAAATGCTGTTTTGGCCTGCTTGTCCGGTCGATGATGATTATTGCTTTGATGCGATAAAATCTGAAAGAGGTGATCAGGTTGTTCGAGCAACCTGATCACCTATCAACAAAAAAAACAGAATGAGGTTTTAAAATGTCAACGTATCAGATCCTACAGCTTGCTGATTCCCTTGTCAAAGGCTGGGAAACTCGCATACCAGCCATGCAAGGCGAGGAATGGAACCAGTTCCGTTGGTGGTTAAATTATCTGCAAGGTTACGCAATGTTTTAATTAAAAAAAGGGGCTAAAAAGCCCCTTTAATGTGTCAGATATATTTGACAATTAAGGGGCGCGGTTATATAATAAAATTATCGAAAAGTTAGGGGCAAGGGAATGATAACAGTATTAAGTACAGAAATATTTGATAACTGGATTGATGTCCTGAAAGATGTCAGGGCAAAAACAAAGATTCAGGCACGAATCCGCAGGCTAAAAAATGGAAATTCCGGCGATATTGAACCTGTGGGCGAAGGGTTTTCAGAAATGCGGATTCATGAAGGTAAAGGCTACAGGGTTTATCTGAAGAAACACGGTAAGGTCATTGTTGTTTTGTTGTGTGGTGGCGATAAAAGTACACAACAAAAAGATATACTCAGAGCTAAAGCCATTTACAAAGAAATCGAGGGGGAGCTATGAAACTTAGAGAATATGACATTGCGGAACATTTGAATAGTGAAGAAGAAATGCAAATGTACCTCAATGAAATTATGGAAGATGGTGAACCGTCATTAGTTCTTTCCGCATTGGGTGATATTGCCAGAGCCAGAAACATGAGCCAGCTTTCAAGAGAAGTAGGAATGTCCAGAGAAGGGCTATATCATGCGCTATCAGGAAAAGGCAATCCAACATTCAGCGCTATGATGAAAATAACAAAAGCGCTAGGTTTAAAACTTCACTTCACAGGGGCATAACGCCCGTTTTTCAGAGTATAATCTAATGGTGCGGGGCACAACAAGGCAGGTAGTGATCCTTCACGATGTGGCTTTTCACATTGCGAACCCTGAAACATGAGAATAACCGCCCCTGTACTGATACCAAGCAGCATCGCCAGTACCATCCAAGCCCTCAATATAAACTCCCTAATCACTTCAGCCATGAGGATAATGGTAAAAAAGCTAACCCGGACTGATGATTTCTCAGACCGGGTAGATAGGCTTTACTCAGCGGCTTTATCGATCAGGAGATCGTCTTTATTTCTTCCAGCATCAAGCGCTGCTTTAAAAGCAGCTGGCGGTTTACCGCGACCAGACCATTCATGAGTATTACCATCAGTGTCCTTAATACGATATTTTGGAGGAACTACAGGTCGATAGTTTTTACCAGACCGCTTAGGGGAAACGCTTGAAGGAGTCAGCAAGGCTGGGTCTAACCCCAGTTCTACCATGTATTTTTTTACTTTTTCCAGATTTTCTACTTCATCCTGTTTTCTACGCTGTTCTTCTTTGTATTCATCTTCGCGTTCAGCAAGAACAGAATGAATCTTTTCTACAGCATCACGTAAAAACTCAAAATCTACTTCGCGTGCATATGCCCTCAAAGAACGGATATTGGAAAGTACCGCCGTTACAGCATCATGACGTGAATCACTACTCATTAGGAATCCTCTTATTTTGTGAGTTCAGATTTTTGTTTCGCTAATCAACTACTTTGATACAAACTAGAATATACTCGCCTCAAAACCTGCAAAATCATTTTAATATAGCAGTACTCACCATCGAAACAGGATATTAATCTCATTATGAAGCGTGTTCTAATACATGAAGCACATGCTTAAAATCCATCCCATAGAAAGTTCATCCTGCATACAGCACCCACGTACTGTACTTCACAGGTCTGTATGTGGGTTGATTGTGTCGATACAACTTACTAAGCGCAAGTACCACATCAGCTTTTTTTCTTAGCTTCCGCTTTCTTTTTGATTTCTGGTTTACCTTTCACTTCAGGGAAGAATGAAACGCAGCTCTTATCAAAAACACCTGCGCAAGCCCAATAAAACTCACCTTCAGCTTTTTTGCTTTTCATACGCTTCAACTGCTTCTGACAATTAGGGCAGGTTGTCGCTTTGGTATCCTTTGCCTTTTTTGACTCCGCAGCGGCTTTCCCTTTCCCTTCAAAATCAGGTTCGCCTTTGAAGTCAGGTAATGTTTTCTTACACTGTGGATCAGCCCTGAACCCGGAACAAGCCCAAAACTCACCGTTGGCCCCTTTGATTTTACGCATCGGTTTTTGGCAGTCAGGGCAGGCATGAGTATTTGCCGAGATATTCAGTCCGTTTTTATCCAGATCGTCGATAATGACTTTTATATATTCATCATTAAAACTTGCAAATTCAGCGACTGACATTTCACCTGCCTTAATCAATGCCTGCTTTTCTGCCCAAATAGCAGATATATCAGGTTGAGTAATTTCATCAGGGAATTTCGAACAAAGTTCTTGGCCTTGCTTAGTTGTTTTCCAAATTTTTTCTGAATACCCCTTAATTTTTTCAATGGTAATTAAACCAGTATTCGCAGCGAGTTTTGCGAGTATCCCGGCCCTCGTTGCTTCTGTTCCTAACGTTCCCCCGCCCTCTTTATCATCAAGAGCTTTGCGCAGAACGGGATCTTTAACGAATCGGCCTGCATTTTTCATCGCAGCAATGAGTGTTGACTCGGTGAAATATTTAGGTGGCTCGGTCTTCTTTTTGTCCACTTCTGAATTTTCACACATGCCTGTATCACTGAATTTCAGAGTAGACAAATCCAGTCCTGTGATCACCGTAGTATCAGGCTTATCTTCATCATCGTTATCCTGGGTTTTACCCAGGACTTCCCACCCTTTACTGACCAAGACGCTCTGAGTTGCAGTGAATGTGTCTTTATCAATATCAAAATGGACTTTAGTCTTATTCCTAACAGAATCAGAATAGAACAACGATATAAACCTAATAGCAATAATATTATATACGTACCTTTCCTTTGGACTAAGGCTAATATTAGCCCCGTTTTTTTGTGTCGGCAGAAGTGCGTGGTGCGCTTCACCTTCAATTTTTTTAGTGTTGAACGCTTTGTGCCTCTGGTCTTTATTCATACCATTAACAGCACCCAGCAGTTCAGGCATAGTTTGACCTATCGCTTTGGCTGTATCCAGCGCCTGATAAAAATGCTCGTCAGAAAGATAGCTGCAATTCGTGCGCGGATAACTGACCAGCTTGTGCGTTTCATAAAGTTTCTGAAGTATGTCGAGCGTCTCGTCGGCACTGTATCCGTATTTTTTTGCGCAAATAATCTGGAGTGAACCTAAATCAAGTGGCATTGGCGGCGCGGTATGCTCCGGTTTTGTCGTAACAACCGTTACCACTGCTTTCTTATCTTTAATCCGCTCGGCTATGTGCTTCGCCTGCGCTTCTGAAATCAGGCGTTTCTTATCATCAACCTGATCACTTTCAACAACCTGATATTTCGCTTTGACCGTATGGTCGTTAATGTCAATACCGCCATATACATCATAGTAATAGCTGACTGTGTGGTTTTGGTTAGCGAGTGTTCTATCGTTGATCAACCCTAACGTGGCGCTCTGTACACGCCCTACATTCAGAACGCCCTCATAGCCCTTCTCACGGCCTTTAAGAGTGAAACCGCGCGTCAGGTTGTATCCGAAACCTTGATCGGCTATTGCCCTAGCCAATGCGCTATTTGTCATGCCCCGGAAATTGACATTATGCTGCATGTTAGCCAGGGCCTTCTGGACGGGCGCAAGGTTAAGGTCAACAATCAGTAATCGCTCAACTGGTTTCTTATTCCCGCAGTAATCAAGAAGTTCATCAACGAGCAAGCATCCTTCTTCATCTGGATCACCTGCGTGTACAATCGTTGTCGCATCTTTAATCAACGACAGTAAAATATTTGTCTGACTGGCAGTCTGAGGTTTGATTTTTAGCTTTGGCGGGAAAACAGTTTTGATTGGTAAGTCTGAGAAATTCCATTTTCCGTACTTCGCATCATAATCCTGTGGATCAAACAACTCCAGCATATGCCCAACACACCAGGTAACGGCATCAGTTCCGTGTTGAAAATAGCCATTTTTCTTTTCAGTGCTTGGATTTCCCCCAAGTCCTTCAAAAATGGCTTTAGCTAAAGACGGTTTTTCAGCAATGAAAAGTCTCATATATTTTCTTCCTAAATTTAATAAATAGATTTAATACGGAATGCTGCACGCTTAGGCTTTGACGCCATGTATGAACTTATCGCAGATTCATTGAGTTTTTGACTGTAACATTGCCGTTCATAATCAAGGCAAAGATCTAAAGCATCTTCGAATTTTTTTATGGCTTTTATATCTTCGCTATCATATACATCAATATCTGCGTTGAGTATTTCAGTAAAAACACTTAACGACTTCTGGTATTCATCATCACTAATATATTTCATAGCTATGTACCAACATCTGAAAGCGGGAAACTAATTTTTACATCGCTCAAATTTTGCGTGGCTTGATAATCAGAATCAGGAACCGTTAACTCTACCTCTGCCGCACTTACTGTCATGCTTGGTGTAACATACACATCTGCACTTATAAGCAATTTATCAACACATATACGGTTATTAAAACGCTCTTTATCAGATTCAGTCATCATTGCTTTATCCATTTTTATTGGCTTTTAATTTCACTATCGTAAGATTTCATAAGCATTTACTTCAACATGTTAACTTCATGGTGAACCAACTCCCCATTTAATAACACAAATAAGAAAGAAAATATTTTACCTTTCTCTGACAACCAGTTTTTGTAACTTGAAAGTACAACTCCCCAGTCTGCTGTATTGTGATGGGATTCTATAACCCCAGACTGACAACGGCTGTTTTCATATATTTCACCGGAGAATACAACCCCTCGGCATGGTATGGAAAGATAATGATTACTCCTGTATTCAGGGAATGGTGTTATATCAATTTCCATTGTATTCCTGTCTATAACACTTGTTCCAATCACAACCGTAGTCACTTGAATCATGCTAATATCTCGAAATTGTTCAATTCTTTATAAACTGTCCGGCAGCTCATCATAGTTTTCTGTAATAATGATGCCCGTGTGCAGCTGAAAGCGTTTCATTAGAAAACGCTCACTGTGGTGCAATCGTAATGCAGTATCATTCCGGCACCGGTGAGGAACAGAACACCGCGGGTAATGGCCGCGAAGTGAGTAGAAAATTTATCCTGGCTTATCGCGGCGACAGCTTCCGTCAGCATGACATATACCATGAGCGCAAGTACGCTGAACCGGCCGGGCGGAAGACAAACAAGCAGCCCAAGTAAAATGGGCGACATAATCATCAGCAAACAACCCGCGATACCTGCCCAATTCCTGTACCTCCAGGCCCTCTGGCTCGATAATTGTGAAACGTCTACGGGCCACGCCTGTATTGCCCCCGTTTTCAGTCGCTTCAGCATATCAAGCAGCCGCTGCATCTCTGGCACCGCTGGATCGCCGCGCCCCAGCTCCCGGACGATGCGAAACTTCTCGTCACGAACCCGCCATGCCAGCGTTGCTATTTTCTCAGCCGCCGGGTAGCCCGACAGGTGAGTACTGAGGCGCATTTCAGCAATCATACCGAGCATATCTTGTCGGATTTCACTCTCCGTGAACGCATGGTGGCAGGCCCACTTTTCGACATGAGACAGGCACATAATGAAGCTCTGCTCGTTCTGTTCACAGGAAGAGTAAGATGTGTTCTTCACGTTTATTCCCCCTGATGCTCTGTAAGGGCGCATAGTCATGTTAATTCTCCGGGAAACAAAAAACCATCAATAGTGACACGCTTATATATATAATAGGCAAGCATGAATCTAGCTAAGACGATGGCAATGAAAAGAAAACCTAATTTTGAACTCAATAGGCACTTCGAATAATCTATACAATCATTTCATCTTCCATTTTTAAAAGTGCTAACAGGGTTTCGTTGAGTTCATAGTCACTAAAAACACAATCAGGATAGAAATGCGCGGCTTCACCTTTACTCCGGCATCATCATCAAAACAAAATGTAATAAAGCACTGTTACCAACACCAGAACAAGTCCAACTCTTTTGCCTGATTATTTTCACCTTCTAAGGAAAATTATTTCAGCACATGGTGCATCAGCATCCGCTCATCGAGCGCCTTTTTGCAGGCGTCGTCAGGACGTCCTTCACCTTCGGCCTTCATCCTGCAGCTCAGGTCACTGTATCCGGTGACGGACAGCGACAGACGGCGCATGAGTGCATCAGAGCGGTCGGAAAGACAGCCGAACCACGCCGCGCTATAAGTTTCAAAATCCTTGTCGCCATCGCGGGTTAACGTCTGGTTCTCACTGGTACATTGATGCTTAAAGATTGCCTGCGTCAGGGGCAGCACGGATGCCTCGTCCTTTTGCCAGGGTGAGAAGTCAAATTCATATTGCCAGCTCAGGTAACCTACGGCGCTCAACCAACCAAAAAGAAATAAGCAGGCTGCAATACCCGTTCGCTGATACCTTATTTTTTCCATCATTCAGTTTCCTGTCAGTTCGAATTTCATTTAAAAACCATTGATCATGGAAGGTTATTTATTACATAAAGTACAACCCCGGCAAAGGAGACAGCAAGAATTATGATTGAAAATATAATACTAATTTTTTCATCATGCGGAATTTACATACTCCCGTAAAATCAATCAGAACCAATCAAGACTAAATAACGCGCATAAACCTTTTTTGCATACCTCATACGAAAAGGCGCGTTTGCCCCTTTGAAACCCGCGTTATATGCTCCGACGGATTCCCAGTTAACACCGTTATTCATAATATTACTTGCTAAGATCCACGCACCCACGTGTATATTCTGACATGGGTTATTAAGTAATTCTTTTCTGCTAATCCCCATTTTATCAAGTACGGGATACCAGGACGAATTTATCTGCATCATACCGACGTCTTCACTGACAACGACCCCTGCTTTTCTGTTAAGCCCTATTGCTCCGGGATTGAGTGAACTTTCCACTTCTGCGATAGCCTTAAGCAATCGCCAGTCCACGCTGAACCTTTCACCTGCGTTTCTGAAACATTGTGTAATATCAGTTAATGCGTTCGCACCCGCCCGCAAGGGGCATGAGAAAATCCCCACAACAATCAATATCAATATCACTGTGCGTTGCATATTACTGCCACTACAAAAACTGGATATATAACGGTTACGAACGGAATATTTTGATAACGCAGCCCACCTAATCCGGCGAGTAAAAAGCTCGTCACAAGACATGCTGCCCCCCATTCAGGTCTTAGCCATACGCCAATAGCAGGCAAAAGGTAAATATCTCCGCTGGCCAGCGCTGGTCGCTGGCAACGCATAATTGCAATAACATTAACTACCAGGCACGGAATGACCATAACAGCAGCGCTAACTAATACAGGTGCGGCATCAAACTCGCCAGGCATCACCGTGCTTAACGCAATCCAGGATAACGCAAAAATGAGAATATCTGGCACCCAGCGCGTTACATAGTCTATATATGCTGCACTGCCAAAAAGCGCGATAAAAAAAGTTAAACCGTAGCTGTGGCTAACAAGCCAGCACGGAACCACTCCGGCGCAAATGATAAAGGTTGCAAAAAAGGGTTTTATGCTGACACTGTTATCCTGCTTACTAAAATAGATATTATTTTCTACTACGCTAACCTTGGCACCTTGATATAGCGTAGGTATATTAAATGCCAAGACTAGCGAATATAGTATTGATACAAAAAGCATTATCATATTACCTCACGTAAACCACATAGCCCGCCGGAATAAAGTCGGGGCGGGCAAGCCGCCCTGACGGAGTATTGATACCGGCCGCATCGCTCATGCCAAAGTGCGAACTGTATTCCGTGTCCTCCATCAGCTGCGCATAGAAGCCGGGGGAAGAGGGTGTGTAAACGTAACCGGCCCCCCCGCTGATGCGCAGACGAATACTGCTGCTCTGGGGTAGCCAGTCCGGCAGCGTGATACGCGAAGCGGCATCTCCGTCGGGAGGCGTATCGGCTACCCAGAGATCGTTAAAGGCAGATACGTAGTGAAGAAACTGGCCCGACTGCTGCGCCTGCTGCGCGTTGGCCAAGGTGTCCCTGTTTGCATCATTGACGCAGGACAACAGAATGCTCACCGCCGCGAGCAGTGCGGCAGCGAAAAAAAGGGAAGATCGCATGGTTAAGCCTGATAATCTCGCCGCCGGGCCCGTCACTGAGATCGGAACGATACCCAGCCCTTTATTTAAAATTTCAGTAGCCAATGGCAGACCAGTGAAAGCGTTGCGTAGCACCCTGTATGCGGGATGATGTTCCCACTGAAAAACTACCAGGATAAATTGTACCCAGCCACGCCATTTCACTCGCGCCTTCACCGCCGATATCATCGGGAGTGATCTGCACATTGAGAACACGTGAAAAGGATATCTGCTTTCCGTTGATGTAAAACTGCGGTGTCACACCTACCCACCCTTCATAAAGGCCATAGCCAGAAGCCAGCGAGTTGGTCTGAGAAAGGGTGACGGCTGCACCCGTTCCCCAAGCAATTTTCAATCCGTTCGGGAAGGCTATCCCGCCATTTTCATCTCGTGAAAAAGGCACCCAGTCCCATATACCAGCCTGACAGGACAATACGGCGCCCGAACTGTCCCGGCTGACGCCGCCCCAGGTATCACAGTATGTTCCGGCTGTATTGACCTGCTGCAGCTTCATTATTCCACCAATCACCGCGTCTTGACCGGCACGAAGTGTGCCATTGGCCGTGACGTCATTACCGGCGGTGACGCTTCCTGAAGCGGACATGCTTCCGCTGGCCGTGACATTTCCCGAAGCAGAAATACTGCTCCGGGAGGTGATATTACCGTTAGCGTTGATGGTGTCGTTCGACTGGATACTCTGCGTGGCGGTAAGTCGTGCGGTATTTACATCGGCCGACGCGTTCAGCGTCTGGGTCCCGATGGTTTTCGCGCTGCTAATGTCGTTGCTGCCCATGTTAAGCGTAGTACCCATCGTGTTGAGTTCTGGATGCCCTGCAACGCTGTGACGGTAAAGATAATCGTTCACTAGCGCACCGTTGGAGTAGAAGCCGGCAATCACCACGCTCCCTTCACCCGGATTGTAGCCTCCGAAGGCCGACAGGTTTTCCTGCCAGCTACCAATCGCGCCCTTAGCCACGCCGTTCTCTATATAGCCACCGGCTGCTCCAATATGATTTGCGAACTTGCGCGCCAGGCTGAGCGTCAGCTGTGCACCATCTATTAGAAACGTCATAGTGTGAAATTTGTTGACCGCTGGCTGAAAGATAAGCGTGTGATAAGTGGCAGTGTAAGCGTTAGTCGATGAAAAGCCGTATGGCAAGTAACCGGCATTAACGAGCATAGGTACTGTAAGCGTAAAACCTCTGGTCGGACTGCTCCCCGCTGCAATTGTTGCCTGCTGATCGGCAATGTAACGGTTAACGGCTTTCTGCACCGTATTCGCCTGACCTGCTGCCACGTTGAGTTGATACTCCTCCGCAGCCCATACAATCAGTGGGATAAATAGTGTCACAACAATTACGATGGCTATTCCATACGCCACTGTTGCATCTGTAATCTGTGCAATACCTCGTTTCATCTTGTTCACGATTTAGTCCCTAAATTCATATGTCATGTTGCTGAACTGGTCTGTAAGGTTGAAATTTCCGGCGGTTATTTTTGCCCTTATTGTCGCGGCGGCTGGCGTGTTGCGTATGTTGAAACCGGCTATATCGACATGACGTTGGTTGTTATCTGTATTGATGCGCATCGTCTGATGCGCCAGCACATACAGTGTGCTGGCTATGTTAGCGCGTGCAGCAGGACTCACTTCTTCACAGAACATAACGTAACGCTCTAGGGCTTCAGTAATCGATGATGCGTGAATTGTTGAAACGACAAACATGCTGAGCGAGGCTTTCAGCACTTCATGTGCAGTTGCACCATCTCGGATTTCTCCCAGCAAGAATGCTGACGCACCCATTCGGTACGCTTTACGCGTTGCGCTGGCATAGCCCTCATCTTCATGTACTTCAAGCTGGATACAGCGCCCGTTTCCGTGTCTGCCCTGTAGCAGGGTTTCTGCAGGGTCTTCAATCGCCACGCCAAGCTCACCGGTTTTCTCAATCCTGTGCTGTAAGATTGACGATGCCGTGGTGGTTTTACCAGAGGCCATTTTTCCGGCGATCAGAAACAGTCCTGTGGCGGCTGGCTGTTCTACAGATCGACGAAGTGGGGTGCTGAAAGGAATATCTTTGAATGCACGTATATGTGCCGGTGTCTGCCTCAGCACCAGGTCTGTGCGGCCGAGCAAGTCTTTTGAGATTGTTGCGCGGTATAAACGTGTATCGTAAAAAACCGAAAATTCACTCCGGCCCGTTTCGCGATGCTGTTTGATACATACGGCCTGAATTTTTTTTACATCATCGCTTAGACATTCAGGAACAGGTGACAAAAAATTGGCAGAACCCAGCATCCCTTTGATTTCAGCATAGCTTTCACCAATATAGAGGTCGATAAAGTCAGATTCTCTGAGTGTATTTACTGTCATGATAAGTCCGGGTATTGCCGCCGCTATGCGGCGGCGGTAAGGGTTATGATTTTGTATTGAATGTCAGCGTATTATTGCCATCGGTGCATTCAGTCGCCGCATTTGCGGCGGTGACTTCCCCCGTAAACGTGGTGTTATTGATTTTTGTTGACTTCAAATCCGTTGTACCCAGACTTTTCGCTATTTTCAGGCAATCGCTTTGTGGCAACTGACTTGTGGTTACGATGAACCCGACACCATTTCCAGTGACCGTTACCTGCCCTCCCGACTTGTTATATATTTTGTTATCAGCGATTGTGTAGCTTTTAGAAATGCTGCCACCCTTTATTAGCGCAGGTACAAAATCATCGTTTCCGTATCCGTTGCTGTTTTTAAGATTTTTCGTTTCGTTTATCACCATTGTCAGTAGTGACGTATCACTCGTACTTTTCACATAGAAGTAGCCGACTGTCGCCGCTGCAAGAACCAGGCCGATAATCACCATACTGATACCCAGTGATACGGTCTGGTCAGTAATCTGCGCGATACCTTTTTTTAACTTTTTCATGCTTAAAACCCTTTTGTTGGACGTATTTAGTGAGCACGCGAGAAGCGTGTTTCGTTTGGATTGAAGTTTGTAAAATGGTGGTTTAGTTCTTTAATCTCTTAATGAAAAAATGTCGGAGCTGCAAAGAGAATAAAAATAATAATTACCGCAGAGAGGCCATATGTCACGGTCATATCATTTAAATATAAGCCCACTTTATTTCCTTTCATCTAACCTCTTATTATTGACGTAGTTATTGAATTCATTACCTCGACTCAATTAATGAAAATGAGATAAAGCCTGATACGTTTTTAATTAAAGAAAAATGCTTTCTGGATAAGACTGAACATGATGAGCATTAATGAGCAAATCATAACACCGCTGAGCAACAGGCAGACTATACGCATTCGATCGCCGGTTTTCTCTACGCTGCTTACCGTGCGGTCAAGCCAGGTTGCAGCGAATCGTTTCAGAGAACCCTCACTGTTTTTTGTCTCAAACAGGCTTTGTAGTTTGATGATTGCGCGTTCATCGGGAAATTCGTAGCCCGTTGCATCAAGCGCCTGGCCCAGGTTTTTTTCTCCCGTGCTTACAGCACGTTCCAGCGCCTCAAGACGTTCATAAAGCCATGACGAGCGCGTTGACTTTTTCATGCTGGTTACGGCCTGCTCGATGGGAATCCCTGCCGCATCCATCGCATTCATGTTCATGATAAAAGCAGCTCCCTGAATGCGCCGGTAAATCGACCAGGGAGGAAATCGATCCAGAAAGAAACGTAATCGCCCCGTCAGTCGGTTCAACGAGAAAATCACGGCGGCAACAATGCCCCCCATACACAGCAGCAGCAGCCACCACCACTGAGTTAGCAGCAGATAAAAGTAATACACGCCGGTCTGTAATGTGTTCCACTGTTGCAGCGGTACAGATTGCAAAATAGCAGGAACAAGCATGATACAGAATAATGCCACAACACCGATTGAAAGCAGTATCAAGTAGCATGAAACTGTTGCGGTTGATTTAACGATGCTGCGGATCCGTCCCGTTCCGTCTGCAATAGTGATTGCGTTCATGAACCCATCTTCAGGTCGCCCCGCCAGATCGCATGACTCTATAATGCTCAGCTCCTGATCGGGTATCCATTCGCGCATTGATTCGCCCAGTCCGAATCCGTTTCCTAAATTTTCAGCACACTCTGACAATATCTGAGCTACAGCATCGCCGGGCTTCTTACCTCTCCTGCTGTAATTATCTATCAGACGCTGGTAAGCATCTTTTACGTGTCTCCCGTCGAGAAGATACTGCCTGAAATCATCATAAATCTCTATGCGGTCTAGTTCGCTGAAAGTGGCATGATAAAGAAAACGTTCAAATCTGTTCACATTTCGGCCCCCGCTTTTAAGCGTGTATCGCGGTCGAGGTTGCATATCCGCCGATGCGCCCAAACCGGATCGGTTAAGCCCTCGTTAATTAAATTTGTCAGGTTCTGACATAGCGTTACGCCGCCTTTGTCTATCCAGTCCAGGTACGCCGCGAGCTTTCCTTTGACGTTGTAAATACGCATAAACACGTTATCCGTTTCGATGACTTCAAACACCGCCGTTCGTCCTTTTATTCCCGTGCCGCCGCAACAGCTGCACCCGCCCGGCCTTCGCAAGTAGACCTTTGAAATATCAGCATGACTTTCAACCATCTCCTGCATCACAGGACTGACACTTGACCGCCCCTCGTGCCACGGTATCTTGCATTCGTTGCACAGCAACGGTACAAGCCGCAGTCCGACCAAGCCCGATACTATCGTCGGGTCAAATAGCAGGTCATTATCGACGCCGAATCCGCGCAGCCGGTGCAGAATATCCGCTGCTGAATTAGTGTGAATTGTTGATAGCAATGGTGTACCGGTGTTCACGGCCTCAATGACGGCGTTTGCGGCGGCAGGACTACGAATTTCACCGACATAGAGTCGATCTGGATCCATTCGTAGCAGGTTTTCAACGCCCTCTGCGTAAGTTTGTTTTCCTTTTGGTGTCTGAAATACGCCATCGATTGGTGATTCAATCGGGTCTTCGACAGAAAGGATATTTTCTCCGGGGTCTTCAGCTGCCAGCCACTCTGCTGAACACTGACAAACCGTAGACTTCCCGTGACCGGTAGGGCCACTAAACAGCGTTGCGCCAGAACTCGTTAACGTCCGGCGTAGCGTGTTTTCTTCAGCCGGTCTTAGTCCCAGCTGGTTAAAATTTAGCGTTTGCTTTCGGCGGCTAACGAGTCGAAGCGCCACGGCCAGCCTTCCCTGACCGCCTGGGCGACTTGCAAATCGTATCGTACTGAGTCCGTAGCCGTTGACGAACTGTTCTTTGACACGCGCGTCACACGGTTCTGTGTAGCTCAGAGAGGTATGGCTCTGCTCTTCACTCATTGAGTTATAGAGCGTGTTAACAAGCCGCGTTCCCCACTCCACAGACTCAGTACGCACCTGCCTCATATTGCCGTCGATTCGATAAAGTACGCGCGTGAAACGACTTTCTATCCTGAAATGTATATCAGATCCACGTTGTGCCGTGGCGTCTGCTATCAGTGTGAGATTAAGGTTCTGGTAATCGCTGCTGCCCTCTGTTTCATCTCCTGAATCGCTGAACTGATGTGATAACTTTTCAATTTCTGCGCGGTCACACCATACAACCTGGATATCAATTTCGTTCTTACGCAGCTGCTGTCGAAGTTCAAAATATTCTGTGCTTTGACCCAACTCGTGAAGGACGTAGAGACTATAATCCTGATTTTGTTCGTCACGGATCAGCCTCATACTTTCGCGCAGCGTCATAGAAAAATGACTGCCGTTTTCCCGAACGGGAAGAGAAACTAACGAGTGAGTTTTTTCACTAATCTGCGTCATGCTTTGCCAAACCTCAGTTGAGAGTGAACACATGGCCGTCGAAATTACGCTTAAGAACTACGCCGCGCATCGAGACAGACACAACAGTAAAACCGCCCTGAACACTGTCACCCGCCCGTACCTGTGAGCTGCTGCTGCTGTCTGTAAAGCTCAGCGTTGCCACAGCACCGGCGATTTTTTCAAGAGATGGCAACTTACTGGTTTGCGGCGCTTGCTCCCCGGTATTACCCGGTAATCCAGAAACAGTAATAGACTCTGGCTGATCTGCTGCCATCTTCGCTTTATTAAAAGCGGCCTGCGCGTCATAGAACACGCGACCACTTTGTAAGTGGTCAAGGTCACCGAACGTTTTCACGTCTTCAGCGTGAGCAATCCCACAAAAAAGCAACAGTAGCGCTGCGTATTTAGCGTTTTCCATAGAGTGATCCCGTAATTTTATATCTGACTGAGCCGTCAGAAGTGTTAACTGCGGTGGTGATTTCAGAAAGGCGAATGCCGGTATAATCTGAGTCTTTAAAAATCATTAAAGGCGGCACGTCTGTTTCAGCTGAAAACTGGTATTCCTGCCAGTCCTGCAACGGCAGGTTCTCACCTGCGTTGTTCTGAGCAACATCTTTTATTTGTACTGCGTTTACTGACAAATCGATATTCAGAGACTGAAAGAGAGAGATAAAACCTATCAGTCTTTCACTCACTGGTAGCATCGGATCATCACCTTCAGGCGGCAATGTCTGCGTCAGAGAAAACGAGGTTTGACTACTGTCCTGAAAGTTGAATACCGGCATTACGTCAAACAACTTCTGTACCGCTGCAACATATTGTGCAGTCGTTGCCGCTGAATTTGTTCTGCGCACCGACTGCACAGCAACGCCGGTATTCGTACATACGACGACAACGGACATCCAGCCAGATATCGAAACTGGTACTTTGTCTTTCATATCCTGACAGTGCCTGATAAAGGTGGTGACTGACGGATTTTCTGTCCACGGATGGCGAAAGCTCTGTAGCGCTGCCTGATACCGTGCCTCTTTGTTCAGCGCTTCCTGCCTGGCGATTTCACGCTGTAAAGCTGCACGCGCCTCTGCTTCTCGTTCAGCTTCAAAATGCCAATAAACCATCAGGCCGCTCAATACGAGTATCGTTGCAGCTCCTGCAGCGATCAGCTGTCCACGAGTCATTCCCCAGGTCAGCGGTCGCAGACGGAAGTCTTTACGAAGATTATTGCGCGTCAGCACATCTTTTATGTCAAACGCTGTCGTTACCCCCGGTATCGACGTGTCGCCATACACTTTCACGTCGAGATCGCTTTTACTGCCGCGCAGTTCATCGCGCAGATCGATTATTGTCTGTAGCAGCTTTTCGCCCGTATAAATCTGATCTGACCACGGATGGATACCCCCCCGTTCTGTTTTACCGACCAATGTATACTGCGCAACACCTGTAGGATTTTCACCAAGGGGTACAACTGCGATGCAGCAGCCGTCGAGAAGTGAAGCAAGCGCAACTGAAAGCGAATAAGACCCGCGCAACCGTAACCGCGTTTTTGGCGCAAACCCTGCCTGGATACTGTCGCTGTGACGCACAGCAACCAGGTCTAACCCCTGGGCCTTACCCACGCGCTTAATTTCTTTCATCGGGTTACGCTGATCGCGTATCGTTTGCCATGTTAAACCGACAACAAAACGCTTCTGCTGAATGGTCAGCACGCGTATGTGACCGGACTCTGCTACCAGTGCCGATTTCGTTTTATTTTTCATCATAAGAGGCTCACTGAATAAACGGGGTCACTGTTATGACAAACGACTGACGTATGCTTCCACCCGAACGTTTGCCGCCCGTCACAATGTTGTCGGGTGAGAACATCCCTTCCTTGTTTACGTTAGTGACGTTTTGCTCAAGTCCACTGATGACGACAGTCTGCCCTGGTTTAAGCCAGACACGCTGAGGAACCGAGCGTGAATCAACTTCCGGGGCCTCCAGTTTTTCGGTATCCGAGCTGATTTGACGTAGCTGAATCAGGCTCGATATGTTGAGAAACATATTCAGCATCATACGATCCCCACCATCGAGGACTTTCGGGAAAATAGTGATATTGGTGCCAGTCGTAACTGAACCCGGCGTTAACGTCTGTGATGGAAGAGTGCTGTTACCAGTGGAATAAACTGTCGTAGCGACACTTTTTAAGTAAGCGATCTGACGGCCTACAACTACTGAGGCCGATGCCATATTGCTTGTCATCAAAGGAATCGTGCGTACATCCGCAACTTTTGCCTGTTTTGATAGCGCATCAAACAGGAACGATGAGCCGGCGAACTGCCTGGCGCTGCCCGTTGCGGTATCAAGAACCGAAAAGCTGAGCGAACCGGCGTCAACGATTGAACCGCCAGGGCCAGCAAGGTTGATGCCGTATTTGCCCGCCAGCGTCTTGTAAATAACGCTCCAGTCGAGGCCCACGGCATCGCTAACATCGCTGTTAACTGTGTAAATCACAACTTTCAGATTCACCTGGCGGCTGAGCGCCTTATTTTCTGATTTCAGATATTCACCCACGCGCCGAACGACTTCCGGCACGTCAGTTATGACAACCGTTCCTGTCGTCTTATTCATATCCAGACGTCCGACATGAGGGGTTAGCATACTTTCAGCAGTAGATTTGAGATCGTCATAGAGATTGTTGCCCATGACCACATCGGATTTCAGATTTGTACCGCTTTCGCCTGACACGCCACCATTGCCACCGCTCCCCCCCCCCTGGCCACCGCCGTCTGCGCTATTGCTGTTTGATACGCCACTCACCACGGAACCGGTCAGGTTGTATTTAGCATCGGACGGCTCAATATCAAATCGCGCCGTCTGTAGGTAGAAAAACGTCACCATGCCGTCTTCAAACTTCCACGAAATACCCAGTCTGGCCGTCACGATATCGAGTAATTCAGCGAGTCGATGACCGTCATAAATGATGTTAGAAAAAGTTTTAGAGGCATTACCTGGCGTGCTCTGCGAGCTACCAGTATTTGTGGCCCCAAACGCGTTGAGTGGTCGCATTTCGCCAGAAGAAGGCAAAACAGGTGACGGTACACTTGTAAGACGTTGGGTCGGCGATCCGTTTTCAGCGCCACCTCCTGATAAAAAAGCCATCGCGTCGGGCGTTACTCGTGTGCGTATATGGCAGACTGTGGCAATGTCCTGGCTAAACTGAAAGATATCCTGTGGTGATTTTGCCCGGTACGGCATGTTGCAGTTAACCACTTCTCCGGGCGCGTCATATTTCGCAACAGGCAGGGGTGTAGAGTTCACGTATTGGCTGTTCTGAAATTGCACAACAGGGCGGTTATCAACCGCCTGCTTTATCAGTGAACTGGCTTCATCTGCGGTATGATCCGATGAGCGGTTAACATCGTTGATACGCTCAAATGCGCATCCAGAAAGCAGCAGTGCTCCAATGAGCAATGTGAGTGTTCTTTTATTTAGCATTCTTATTTCCTGTTGCTAATAATTATCAAGCACTGTGGGCGGAATCCATCAACGTCGAGTGGCATCTGAGCGTGCTGATAAAGTTTGAAAAGTTCGCTAGTCGCCGTTTCAAAATCAGCAGCTGTAATCGTGAGTGGATAATCAATCGGGTAATCCGTATCAGTCAAACGCTGAATTTTCCACTTCCCATCCCCGGACGGGCATTTTTCTTTAACCACCCACTCTGTGAAACCAGTAATTAACGTTGTTCCTTTTTTGATTTCCCAAACTTTCATAGCAGGAGCAATTTTTACCGGAATGACTGGAAAAGCAGGTTTACTTGCAACGTCAGTTAGTAGCTTAACCGAACCGATTTCGCTAAATGGATTACTGCCACTTGCCGTGACAGGCGATAAAGTTTTACCGGGTGAAGCCTTTGGCGAAACCATCACGACAGGTGTATCAAACCCTTTCAGTGGAACTGGAGTTGCTTTTAGTACTAGTTTATCTGGCACTGCTTTTTCTTTCGGTTTAGCAGTTAGTAGCAGCCCTGAATTAACCACTTCTTTTTTATCGATTTCTTTTTTACCACTTACGCGAACGTCCTTGTTACCCGTTTTAGCGCCAATAGTGATTAACGATGGACTTGTAACATTCGTTATTTTTTCTCCGATATAAACTGGTTCTGTATGCGGTAAAAGGGAAGTGATTTCTGTATTCATATCGACAAACTCCCCTTTGGGAGTTGCAAGCGGCGGTGCGGAACTACAGCCAGAAAGGATACCCGCAGACATGGCGGCAAGTATTATTTTATTCATATACATCCCGAATCATGTTATTGAAAAACATTGGCACGATTTCCGCTTATCGTAAATCAAAGTTTAATCTTGCCAAATTTTCTAATTATCTTGTCGATTGTGTCCTTCCCTGCTGTATCGCATTTACTAATAAATGCTTTACGAGCATCAGATGTAGGGTTTGGTAAAAATGAGCCTTTCTTCTTTTTAATGATATTGAAGAATGTTTTTTCTGGTGAACTACATTCCCCGCCACCGCTGTTTCCGGTGACTTTCCCAAACATACAGAGAACAACCACGCAAGGATCGCCAGAATCTACAGATTGTTCATGTTCTTCACCAGATTTGTAGTCATTCATAACATAATCACTCGAGATTGCTGATAAAGGAGATAACAAAGTCAATGCAATAATTAGCAGATTTAATTTATTCATGATGTGACCTTTGTATTTTATGAATTGAAAAGTAGAGGTATTTCTATGTGATTTTCCTTAGCTATTTTCACACGCCCCATAAAAACGGGATCTTCGAAATAGACAATCTTATCAGCGATAAATGGATAGCAAGCCTCGCTTAATATGATCTCCCTAATTTTCATTGTCTCGCTTTTGTTTTTTACCTTACCAAGCGCAACAATATCATCTGGAAGTAATACAGGGCTGGATATAACATCATCAGCTACAGACTTAGAACCGCCTGCGCTCCCCCGGTTATCAGATTTGGATTTTCGCTTGATTTTTTTATCAAATACACCAATGCGTTCTGATATTTCTTTTACCGCATCATCAACGTCACGCGGAGGATAAACAATTTCTACTGCGCAGTTTTTAATAAAAGTTTCAGTACCCTCTTTCCCATAAAGCTTCTCATCTTCCATCTGCCCTTTATTCTGCAAAATGAAAACATAACGCAGATTAAAACCAGCAGTGTAAGCAATGGACTTTTGAATGATCTCCACTCGCCCCATGCTCGTAAACTCATCCTCTAATAGCACAACCTGATATTTTAACTCCGGGTTTTGCTCAGGCAGTTCTTTTGTGTTTTCGTTAACAATCATGGAGAAGAAAAGATTGACCAGCTTTTTGTGGGTTACAAGGCTGTCCGGCGTAAGACCAAGATAAACAGACATTTTATCTTTTCTTAAACGACGAATATTAAAATCACTGGCGCTTGTCGCCGCAGCCGTTACAGGGTTAGCGAAAATATCAAGACCATTGGTAAAATTACTCATAATACTGCCACGCGTTTTATCAGGTGCAGCCATAAAGATTTCAAAATAATCCCGGGCCTCTGTGCTAACAGCAGCATCCTTTGCGAGAGTCTTGCGCATCCAGGCAGCAAGATCGCCGCCAGGCGTTGCAGACTTCAAAACCTTAGCAATGGAAACTGTCAGGTTCTCCTGCGCTTCATGCTCTTTATCGATAAGATATAGTGCAAGACCTATAAACAAGTTTATAGCTGACGTGTTCCACACATCGTTATCACCGCCGCTCAGAGGATACAGAACGGATGCAATCTTACGTAAGTCCGTCTGACGCTGTAGCGCGTCGCGGCTAACGTAATCCATCGGATTCCAACGATGAGAACGGTACTCCCCTGCCTTAGCCCTTTCCTCATTCTCCACATACCCAGCGGGACAAAACAGATAGCACTCCTGGCCCATTACTTTCTTACGGTAGCCTGACGACAGGAACCAGTTTTCCAGTTTAATATCGAGGACAACCAGGCTTTCAGGATAGTTGAGGCAATTAGGGATAACAATACCGACCCCTTTACCGGATCGTGTTGGGGCATAAAGCATTAAAAACTGCTGACCATAGTAATAAATGTACTGCCCTTTAAATCTGCCTTTATTCATTTTCCCTATAAGAATAGGCGGGTATTTATGTTTCTTAGATTGCTTCAGGGTTGGGAAAAAACCCGACTTTGCTAAATCCATATCGGTAGCGAGGCGGGAATTACCATAGATAACCTTATCTGGATTAAGGTTAAACAATATCAGAACACAGAAAGCCACAAACACGACGACTGGAACACCAAACCCAAACCATGTGATACCAACCAGCGATTTATAGGACGGATTACCACCGTAATTACTTATTACTTCATAAAATGTATTCGCGCTAAGTGAATCAATATTTAAGCCTGAATATTTTAACGCTGCATAACCACCTAAATAATTACCACCAACAACCGAAGCAAGAAACATTAATAAAAGTATTGATGATACGCCAATTATCTTACTCATAATTTACTTACCTGATAAATACAAATTACATCTTATTCAATAATTTATTTTTCTCTTGAGGCTCAAAATAGATTTCCGTCATATGCGTATGATTAAAAAACAAAATCACGTCAACCGATGTTTTGATAGTTCGCATAATCAGTTCCATATCAACAGTCATACCCACGCATGACTGCTTAACTATACTTGCCAGGCGTGAGAATGAAGCATAGGTACTGTTCGCATGAATGGTTGAGATAGACCCTTCATGACCTGTGTTTAATGCTTCTAAGTAACTCCAGGCTTCATCACCGCGAAGTTCAGCCAGGAAAATATGATCTGGCTTCAGGCGCATACATGCTTCAATTATTGTTTTAGCGGTAATAACTCCCTTTTTATAAAACAGATGAATGTGATTGGGGTGATTAGGCAATTGCATTTCAGGAACATCCTCGATGGTTGCATATCGCCTTTCTGGAGGAAATATATCAGCAACGGCTTTTGCTATTGTTGTCTTACCTGATCCTGTACCACCGACAATCAGGAAATTAAGTCTTTCTCTAACCGCCTCATAAATGAATTTTTCAAGACTTTTTGGGTCACCTTTTTGATAGAGTTCATACAATTTTTTCTGCTTGTCCGAAAGTTCTACCGTTTGCTTTTGTGCGATTCGTACATTGTCAAATCGACCAGAGTTAACATAGTCTGCAATAGAAAAACGCTGAAGAGATGGTTTACGTATTGAAATCGCAATACAGCCGGGTTCCGTGGCTGGCGGCATAATAATTTGGCCCCTTTCACCATCGGGAAGGATCACAGAAGCAATGGGATTAGACTGGTTTAACTGAGGAAGGTTAGAGTAAGTGGACAGACTTTCTGCAAGGTGCTTCAGGTTTTCAAAATTCGCTGCCGGTTCCTCAACAAACTGCCATCCTTCACGGCCCTCATACCAAATCCTGCCAGGTTGATTGATAGCAACCTCTGTTAGCCCCTCTCGGTTCAACAGCGCTTGAATACCTGTCTTTTCCAGATAAAGGCGCGCTATATCAGAATTATCTTCAATCAATCAATTCACCTCATAAACGGATGAGAAATCAATGTTGCGCGGAACTATGATTGAAATCACCGTCCCTTGGTTGATGTAACCCGTTGACGCAATGTTGATGCTGTTCTGCAATGCGATTGCAGCTTGTTGTTGTGAGGCATCGCTCGTGTTGTCATATGTGATTGCCCCCTGATTACCACTATTACGCTGAGTCATATTTTTAACTGAGTCCATCGTGTCACCGACAAGAGAAAGCAAAAGAGAGTTTCCGAACCGCTCAAAAAAATGAGAATCTATCCAGGCAGGCAGGCCAGCAGCCCCGAGACTATCAGTACCCAGGCCATCTACACGTACTGTCACGTTTCCGTCCTTAATATCTGTCCAGTTAACAAAGACACGAGCAACTCCCTGTGTGATCGCTTTCTTCTGTTCACCAGTTAGCAATGCACCTTTCCGAACAAGCAGGGTTTTACCATCATCGGAATACACATCACGGGCCATCTGACAGAGGGTAATCGCAGGATATGAAGTGATAATTTTTGTTTTAAGCAGGCAACTTAAGCTGGTTCCAGCTGAAAGCAGATAACGACGTTTAGTAACGATACGGGCAACGCCATCAGCATATTCACCACTTTGCAGATAATCTTTCTCTGTGCTTCCTCCTTCATCAGTTTTGTCAATTTTTACCAGTGTTTCACCAGTCAAAATCCGCTGTGCTTTTGGCAATGGTGCGTTTTTATCACTTGAATCCTGACGATTGTCTGCCCGGAATGTTTGAGCCTGACGTGAATCAGCCGGAGCATTTTGCCCTGCATTGCTTTGGGATTCCTGTTCCTGCTTCACTTTAGCAAGCCGAAGTTTTTCATATTCCGCATCTTTCTTTTCTTTTGCCCGCTTGGCCGCATTCTCCTTATCTATAATTGATTGCTTCATAGCGGCGAGGGAACTATTAGTTGACGTTTTAGCCTGCAACGACTCGCTATTAGCTGTGTTTTTCGTTAGACCAGTTTGAACCGTTTCCTTTTTTCTTGTAAGAACAAAGGCAGCGCCTATTGCAGCAACAACGAGAGAAAAAATGATAACTCCGACGATGATGATTTTTTTATCAACGACTACCGCCGTTATATCTAACTTGTTTCTTCTTCCGACCTCCACCCTTCCATTACTCATCAGTAATTTTCTCCGTTCTTGTCTGCCCGGTTGTCGTTCCTTTTTTATCGTATAAACGCTTAACGATAGAAGAGGTTTTTACACGCATAACCTGATTACCACTTCGCAGTAAAAATTCGGGAGAAACATCGTGAACAACCATAACATCTTTCTCGATGCTGCTATTAAGCAAGTTTTCATTACCATCTGAATCAACACGATAAACGACTGGCATCGTTTTACTATTTTCCCAGGTAAAACAGGTAAACCTACCATCATCCCAAATTTTATTTGGCTTAACAGATTCGTCACCTTGTACCTGATAACGTCCATTTACAATACCGCCATCTGTGCAAGGAATTTTGTTGTTATCAAACAAGATAGGTTTAGGTTTCGGATATTCAAATCTTAAAAAAAAAGTTGGATTTGTTTTTACAGAAGTTAGAAATAAGGTGTAAGCGCGTTTATCAGTGACTACGACGACATTTGTGTCGGGATTATCTTCGGAAGCAGGTCGGAAAAATAATGTGTTATTTCTTACTGATACGTTCCACGCACCAGGATCACCCAGCCCCACATCTTCAATTTTTTCATCACTACTGACCTGAACGACAGAAACCGTACCCGGCTTTACGCGCACTTTCACAACATCATCCGAGTTGTACATAACTGTTTGCATCCTGGCATCGTATGATGAGCCGCTGGCAAACGTAGCAGCGTTAGAAGTGGTTGATACAGCGCTGAAGATGAGTAAGGCCAAAAAAAGTTTACGCATTATTTTATAGCCTCCGGATCGACTCTGTAGCTCAAAGCCTGAAAACCGAGGGGATTTAGCAAGCGCTCCCCTTCGCTCTTTATTTTACGTTTGTAATCGAATGCAAGGGTTGCTACCCAGGATGTTTGGCTGTAATCAGCTGACAAAGTACCATCAGTGTTAAGAACGGCTTTATCAAAGCGAATCTGTGCAATGTCATCCTTTAAAAAAGTAACAGACTTAACACGAACCTTAATTTTGTTGTTTTGTTTCAACACATTCAAAGGAGAGTTATCTGCTGTAATTTGTGTCTTGTACTGAGAAAACGTTTTACTGTCTGACATCAGATCTACTGTGTCATTCATAGATTGAATGGTTTGCCAATCATAACTTTCATAATTGACGACGTATTGAGAGAGGAAATATTTATTCACCACCTCATCATAAGATTCTTTTGCATCGCTCAGTGGCGAAACTGCATCTGTATATCCAGTATTGTTATCAACACGAATCATAACAGGAACAGCAGTTTTCAAAGGTGACATTAAAGCTAATGCAACCGCTTGTATCACAATAACAATCATACAAAGAAAAGCGCCGATCTGAAAAAACTTCACCTTTCCATTAATCAAAGAAATACGGTCACGTTCAAAATCCCTTATTGCAGCGAAGTAGTTATCCATCTCCTTTTTTGATTCAACTTTTGTTTTCTCTGCCTCTTTTTTAGTTCTTTGGAAATAACTTAACATCATTACCCTCCTTTAACGTTATTTCTAAATTTATTAGCCAAAGCAGACCCACCACGTTTCATTGCACCACCAATAGCACCAGGTGCTTTATCACGCATTGAGGCGGCAGCCTTAGACAACCCCGCAGCCTTAGCAAGCGAACCAACGCCCGGAACAAGACCGTTGATGCCGACACCACCCGTCAGGGACGAACAAAGAACTGCCACCTGTTCAACCATTGCAATGCAGATAACAACAACAAGTAAGAAAGTCACGGCATCCATGAAACTCACAGAAGATGGATCTAAAGCTGTATATTTACCAATTAGCCCCAACACGAATGTAAGTGAAATTGAATAAAAGACATTAAGTAAAATATAGTTTAAGCAATGACCACACCATGAAGAAAACATCCCTCGCGTAGCTGGAAATCCAGCAAAACAAATGAATACGCTGCCGATTGAAAGCAAAATTCCTGTCATGAATGTTGCAACACAAAGGAACAAGGTAGTATAAGCAATCAGAATAGCACCACCTGCATAGCCAATAGCATAAATTAAGTACGTGGAAATAAGAGGGCCGAAATCCCATCCCAAAGTATCAATAGATCTGGTTTTAAAATCTTCCATAGATGTTGCAAGTTTCGTCCATATTTCATCAACATTTAATGCTGCATTACCATTCCCCATTAATTTTGCTGATATTTCAGAACCGGAGTCCATAACAAATGGAACAACCCACTGTTGATAATATGGAGCAGACCAAATGAAAGCGCCTATTAATGTAAAAACCATAACATTTTTTATAACTTCATTTACAATAACCTCTCTATTACTGTATATAATCATCCAAGCTATTATACAGCAGTAGAGTAAAAAACCGGCGGCGAATACAGGTCGTATAGAAACAGCAATAGCTGAAAAATTATTAGCGACTGCATCCATTACAAGAAGTTTTATCTGGTTAACAAAATCAGATGCTATCGCCATTAGTTTGATCCTTTATAAGAGTGCTGCTCCATAAATTGCTTTCTAAGTTGCTCTTGTCTTAGTTTATCCTGCTGTTCCATTTGTTTTTCTGCAAGTTCATTTTGCTTCATGAAATATTGCATATTAATTTGTTCAGTTTGTAGTTGATTTGTAAGGTCAGCCTTTTGTTGTGGTGTTATTGCCTCATTATATTTTCCCTGCAATTTTTCTAACTTAATAGCTCGATCTTTTAACTCAAAATTATAAGAATCAAAAAATTTTACTTTTGCGGCTGCACCTTCAAGACGAGCCTTAATTAAATTATTGCTATTTAACCCAAACTTATCTAACTCGGAATCAACATCATACTGCTTTGGATCGGTTAAATCGTTCAACTGCTGCTTCATATAGCTTGAAGCGGTATCAAAACCAAAATTAAAATTCGTAAAACCCTCAAGTCGTTTCTTTTGGTCTTCTGCATACTTTACACTCTGGTCATAATCACGTTTAAGCTGCTCATATTGCTGGGCCGCTTCTTGAGCACGAGTAAGCCCTTCTTCAACAGTTTTTGCAATTGAAGCCAGGTCAACAACAGGTATCCCTGAAGAATGGCTAACAGAAACAAAAGAAATTGAGATTAACACAGCAATGAGTGATTTTTTAATCATGTCATTTCCCTTTTATTCGTCGGATAAATTCTGGAACCCAAACCTCAGGATCATCAGTCATAAGTTCTAACCTAATTTTTTCGGCAAGCGCAATTCCTTCAGTTGAACCAGAAATTATTGGGAGAAAATCATCAAATCCATACAAGTCCATTTTCACAAAAACACTGGCACCAGATTGTTTTATAAGCATCGTTCGTGATTCTTTTCCGAGTCGTTTTAACCTGGAAAATTCTTTTTCGGTTAATCCAACCTGCCTATAACCTTCATAATCGGCATCAGGATTTGGCAAGAAAATTTTTGTTGGTGTTTGCTGGACAATCGCCGAAAAGATCTGGCAAGAGATCGCATCTTCCGGTGACTGGCTGGTAAGCCACATCATTTCACCTTTAAGTCGCCCAGCTTTCAGAGCAGATTTAATCTGTGCTTGAGTCGTTGGGAAGTTACAAGGCATCCAGAATTCTTCAATAAGTGAGAGCATTAGTTTGCCATCACGCTGCATCAACGTTTTGTAGAAGAACAGAACAGACAAAATCGGTTCACATGCGGGATGTACACCACCACTGGCGGTTTTTTCCAGTAATACTGTCGTATCAAAACCTACTTTCTGAAAATCAAGAGGGTTAAAAATATTGTCGGGGGAATCAGTCCACAGTGCATATTCTCCCTTGTTACACCATTTTTGGAGACGAACAGCCAGATTCGAACCTGGGGGGATTTTTTGCAAAAGCTTGCTCACTCTCCGCGATTCTCGCGGCAACTGCATTACAGCATCAACAGCTCCAGATAGAATTTCAGCCTCTTCATCACTACAAAGGTTTCCTTGCGTGTCGCGTGCAAAAATTTTCACGTATTGTTTCAGGAATGCGATGAGTCTACCTCCCAGAACTGGATCATCAACATCTGCAATCTGGAACGGGTTCAGCCCACTATAGCGGCCCTCATCGAGAGTGAAGTATGCCGCACCATATGTGCGAGCAAACAACTCAGTAGATCGGTTGAAATCGACGATGAACAATGACGGATCAAATCGCTGCAAAAATCCAGCAGCGACCCCTTCAAATGTCGTCTTACCCGCGCCCGTCGCACCGAGAATGAGAGCGTGTCCCGCTATCTTTTGGCCTGTTACATTACGATGCGGCTCAGAATAATGTGTATTGAAGTAATACAGGCCATCCGAAACAGTTTTGAGAGGCATAATAGCCGAGCCATCACCGATGGGATTGCCTGATTTTTTACCTACTGAATAATTGTGCATTGAAAACGTACAAGCCAGATTCGTGATCGTGCGCCGTGAATCAAGTGGCCTTTTCTTGTTAAGTGGTAAATGGCTGAAATAGACATACGGTGCGGCAGCCGCTGTGCGTGCAAATCGGAACCCTTTGCCGCTTGTGATGAATTCAGCGGAAACCTTCTTACCGTTAGTCCTCGCCATCTCATGCGTAGAGCCATAGACAGTTAATGCACAATGATAGGAACCAAAGACAGTTTGACCACTTACCACCGATTCCTGTCCTATGACCAGCTCATCTTGCTGACCTACACCCACATCATTTGCTGATGCAAGCTTGTTAAGCTGGCTGTCAATTCTCCGCAACGTTTTAGCAGGTGTTTCAAAAATAAAACTTTGAGTAATGAGAAACTCATAGGGAAGCGTTAAAAGAAAATTCCAATGACCCGGTTCTGTAAACATTGGAAAATCTTTGATGATAAAGTTAGTAGCGAAAACCTTATCGTCGGAATCGTTATTCCTTAGCTCAAGAACATCATTTCCAAAATACCACTCAGAATCGATAATTGACTGAGAGATTGGTGTTGAAGATGCTGGAATTAATACATGATTTTTATTGAAAAGGCTAGAAAGGTAAGCGGCAGTTTCGCTTACATAATTTTCACCGACAGCCAAAACTGAAGGATTAAAGACTTTAAAAGCAACTAGCGCTTGGTCAACCAAATCTTGCAAACGCTCAATACCAGCATCTATCTGATTAAAAGGCATACCAAATGTGATATACCAAGTTGATTTGAAAAAGTCCCCGTTTCTAAATGTTGAAATATATTTCTCTGAAAATCTGGTTAAAAAATTATTATCGAAATTATAAGTATCATCTAAGGATACTCTTTCTCTGACAAGATGAGTCCATAAATATAATTCACCCTCTTTACCTGCACCAACGAGAAAATCTTTTGCGTTTAAAAATGCGTTTTCTATTGCTGCATCAGATACACTTTCAAAAGGTAAACCTTCAAGAATAACTGTAGATAACATTTTGTTGTCTTCAGTGTAAACAACACTATTTGAAACATGAAACTGATAATTCGGATACAGAGGCGTAACAGGCATGTTTCTCTTTTTTTTTAGTTTATTTGCATTCACTGATCGTACCCTCCAGAATCAAAACCAGTAATGCGGTCGCCATGCTTTAGCTTCAACATCATTCCGCTCAAGGAAAGCTTCACAACACGAAGAGCATTAGGATCATTTTCGCAAATCACTTTTACAGTAAAAATGAACGCACCAATAATTAACGGAAATATAATTCCAAAAACGCCGAGAAAAAACACACCGATGAACCCTGAAAAAGTTGCGAGAAAACCACACGATAGTAAAATCATTAGAGGAACACCTCTAACCATTGCGGGGCGATTTAATCCGTTGTAAGTAAAATAGACGTCTTTACCATTCATTTATAAACCCTAGCCCGCCTGATGACGGGCTGCTATTGTAATCTTATGCCATGAGGCTTAAGCCCCAGTTCCCAGCCACCAACGCCCCGCCAGCGCAAATAACTTGCAATAGTGCCACGCCCACATCGCTCCAGCTTTTCTTTTCCATGAATGCCCATATAATACAATAAGCAAGATAAATTAATGCTGCGATCCCAAGGATAGCAAATATCCATGTTTTAATGTTTGTTAATGCGTCAGTACCACTGTCCAGCCCCCCAGCGAGAACCCCCATAGAGATAAAAAGCAGTGATAAACATATAGCATTTAAAAAACCACTACGTGTGTTCATTTAAAATCCCCAAAAACATCCCATGAAGATGTCCTTTGAATAAAGTTAGTTTCAGTTTTAACGGTTGCAATATCTTTAGAGATACTTAAATCTAAAGAATTATTATCCGGTGGAAGTAGAGCAGGTACTTTATAAGCTTTCTGTTCTACACGCTCAACATAGCTTTTGCCATCATGATTAAACTCTTTGATATATCCCCTTTTATCATTACCTGAATAAAAACGAGATAAGGCATTTCTAACTTTTTTCTGTTCACTTCCCCCTTGTTGACGTTCAAAATTCTCTGTAAGAATCTTTGCACCTACCTGAATGTTCTTACAAACATCAAATACTTTGTTGTTATCCAATCCGTATGACTTGAAATTATTACTGTTAATTTGCATCAAACCTGCACTATAGTTTTTCCCCTGCCTATCCAGATTATTCACATACCTAATCGCTTCTTCGAGTGATTTGAATTGTCGGCTTTCATTATCACTCACGTTAGCTACTGCATATGGATTTCTTCCCGACTCAGTTTCTATAAGTGCATTGATAGTTACTGGATGAACATCGGGAGCACAACGGGCTATCAGCGCATCATTAATTGATACGCTAGTTTTTTTATTTGTTATTAAGCCTGTGGATTCTGGCGGAGGGGTAACTACTTTTGTTTTTTTAGATTAGCGCTTAACTTTGTCCATTTCAGAGTATCTTTATCAATAAACGTGAATAAAGGTCGTTTTGATCCGTTCACAATCTGAAATAACTGGCCTTTTTCCTCAACAGCCTCAAATTCATGTTCACCTGTATTTTTATCTTTGATAACTAGCTTGTAGTTATCACCATCAGGTGAGATCGTAAACTTTGCATTTGCTGTTGGCTTCTCCTTCCAGACTCCAGAAAACTTTCCAGTCATTTCGGCAGAAACAGAAACTGAAAAAAGAGATAAAGTAAGTGCAGCGATTACTAATGCTGATTTTTTCATATAGCCCCTTCGGTTAGATTCGAATAAACGATGGTTTAAGCCCTAACCATACCATGCCAGGGCTTGTACCTAAACACCTCTGCCACACTCTCGCAGTGGCCGCGCCCATGCCCTTGAGTCGGTGTCGCTAAATCGCCGCTAATAACCGATGTGCGGCTGGCTGTCGCGCTACTGCATAATGCCTTTCGGCACCTCCTGTTCGCCATAAGGCCGACATAACCAAGTAGAAGGGAGCAGGTCACAACCCTACAATTGCTATCACCTGGCTGCTGCGGTTATACCGCTCAATGCTTCATGATAGTCTTCCCCATTACCAAGAGTTTAGATTTTAGTATTCCCTAGCATTGGTACATCATTATGAGAGACTAAAAAAGCAGATCTCTAACTTCGCGCGGAGGCATCGATTTCCCTTTTCTTTTTTCTCGTCCATGCGCACTAATCCCAAATTCAGAATAGTGATTACTGCTTTTCTTTCTCTGAACAGAGGAAGTTTTCTTTCCTCTTTTTTGTTCAAAAACTAGCGATTCAGTTTTAGATAAAATCAACAAAACCCTATCAGTTTTTGAAGATCGCTCTTTGTTTAAGTGAGCTTCCAACTCCATACGTCTTTTCCGGTGCTCTCTTTGTCTTACATGCCGCATCGCCATAAAACACTCCTTTTTTTCTACTGTGATAAATAACAAAAAAAACAATGCTCTAGGCAATCATGAGATTTCACCCCAGCTACCTCTTTAGCATATTAGGCGCGAAAACCGTTCAGGTTCTCATCTTTTCGCTTATCAATTTTTAAAGAGCAGAAAACTTAAGCTAAATCTTCTTCGTTTTCATGGTTCATATTTTCTTTCAATGCGTTTCGGATAAAGTTCAGAACCATATCCTTTTTCGGGGTTTGCGCCTTAGAACCTGTACGGCATTTTGTTTCAAGTAAGTAGTTCAGTTCGGCATCGAGTTGAATAACCATTGAAGCAGGTGTCCATTCTCGATCTTCGCCTTCTGGACGAAATCTATTAATCATAAAAATCCTTGCTCAGTTACTTGTGCTACTGATTGGTATTTTAAACATCTGTTCTTACATTCATATGGGAAAACTTACTATTCTTCCTGTTTTTTTCATTTCTTTTGTGCACAAAAAAGCGGCCTGAGCCGCATTTAGTAAGTGAGTTTGCCTTAAGAGAAAGTATCCATTATGTGTTCCATGACTTTCATGCAAACCAGCGACTTTAAGATACTGGGATCATCAGCACATAACTTAACTGATGCTTCGATGATAAGATGAGAAACTTCTTCGTCCTGCATTTTCTTCTCATATGATATCTCTCGCTCGCTAACACCGGATGTAAGCAGTAGTAAAACATCCTCCTGTTGAACAGTTAAATCAGAAAAAACCCTCACCTCCTCACCTGAATAGGATTTAACCAACCTGAGCATAATCCTGATGTAGAACAGCGTTCTCAGGTCATACGTTGATTCAGTTGACAGTTTGAGCTTGATGTTAGCCAGGTGATTGTTCACCGTTTTCACGCTCTTATTCTGATTTTTAGCGATCGCAGCAGCAGTAACACCAAGCGAGTACAGCACCATGATGATACTTTCTGTAGACGATAACTCTGGAAACACTTTGAGAAGTTTTTCAGACGGGATATGATGACGGTCAGCCATGACAATCTCCTGGTCAGGTTGTTGTGGTTAGTCAGTAGCGCCGTGTACCAGACGGCGCTACTGACGTCTCGATTTATTTGAAAATGATTAGTTAGTCACTCAACATTCACTCTTTTTACCCTTCCCTTTCATAATCTCAGGCTTTCCGTCTGTATCTCCCTCACTTTCAATATCTCTCTCGACACTATAAGAAAATCTTAAACGGGTGGCCTTACGTGCAACTCTTTCGACTATATCAAAAGATAAATCCTTGATTTCTGTAACACGATTGATGGTATCTACATTTTTTTTCAAAAAGTCTCGGTTGAAATCTTTGAACTGTGCATGAATGTAGATCTTCTCCCCCTCATCTATCCTGTAGAGGTTTAGTTCATCTTTTAACTCATCAACACCAATATCGAAATAACTGACCTTCCCGGAACTGATATTTTTCCTTATTAATTGATAAAGCGAACTTGCGTTCGTTTCTGTTAGCCTCGCAGCAGAAAGCAAAACCTGAGTAGTAAAACCATCAGCAAGGCGGCAAATGTAAGGTTCAATAACCCTGGTGAATGAAATGTCAATGTAGCCTTCACTTTCAACATAGTCGCAGTATTCAGTAAGGTTCATGGAACGTATGCTATCAGGCGTATTTTTTTTGACTTTCACCGGAAAATGAAATTGCCCCGGCCTGTATAGTGGTTCTAAAAGCTGGCTCTTTGGGATACTAATGACACTATGTTGTAGCTCGTTCGCCCCGTCTTTCATCTGCTTATAAGCAACAGAAATGTCAATGTCTGCGATCATCGCGTATTCATTCGCAGTGATCCTGAAAACTTGCCCTTGCTCGATTAATCTTTTTGAGTCTATTTGAGCTATTGCCATAAACAAAATCCGCCTTGCGGGTAAAGGCAAAACTGAGAAGGTGTGATTAATCTCATTTCTATGCCTTATCTTTGTTTTTGGCGTTACATTTGCCAGTTTCAC
>NC_010696.1 GCF_000026185.1 Erwinia tasmaniensis Et1/99 | reverse complement strand
CTGCCCTCCCCCTTTCAGAACTGCTTTTTTATAGTTAAGGCCAGAGTAAAGCACATAGAGGTACAAAACACAAACATTGTACCTAATGTGATTTTGCTAATTGTTTTGTACAAAACAATCTTTTTTTCAGCGACCGCACCAGAGTAAGTGCTGAGGCGTACCGCAGCGGAGCGAGGAACGAACAGCGCTTACGAGGGGGTGGAACCAGAACCAGAACCTAAGTTATCCACAGATAATAAAACCTTTCAGTTATCCACAGTAAATCTGTACCTGATCGTTGGTAAAACTGTACCCGATAACCAGTTATTCCGTACCGCACCATTGGTTAATCTGTACCTGATGCATCATAAGTGATTGGTTAATATGTACCTTTTCGTTGGTTAATGTGTACCTGATTATTGGTAAATCTGTACCGCATCATTGGTTAATCTGTACCTGATTCTCGGCTTATCTGTATGAATACAAAGGAGTAAATTTCACTGAAAGGAAGCGAAAGGAAATTATATAGGTAAGTAGATCTATGTTTAGAAAAAAGAAAAAATAAGAATTAAGAAAATAATGCAACGATCGCGCAAGCGCGTTCGCTGATGTTTTATTTTTTAATAAATTTCTAAAGGAAGTCCGTCATTATCAGCATTGCTATCTGTGCCAAATGGCACTATGCTAATGCGGCGACTAAATGAAGTGCTTCGATTTGGTTTAATCGCCTAAAACGCCCTGTAAGACGCCTCACGGCGTTTTATGGACTTAATCGGGGGTTTGCATTACCTGTAAGCTAAGAAGCTCACAGGGAGCCTTAGAGAGAGCCTGTAAGGAGTCTGAATTGACGAGGGTAAAAAAAAGCCACCCAGAAATATATGCCTAGGTGGCTATAGATAATGCCAAATACGAAGGGGGTATTATGGCAAGGCAAGTATAGATCGATTCCGGCATCATAAGGAATTAGATTTTATACGTTTTTTCAAATGCTTAACATTTAGATGGAGGGGAAAAACACATATGATTGAAAAGTCGAAGCTTTTGCTTATATCCCCCAGTGCCGCACAGGTAAAGGCGGCTCGCGAGAGTACCGACCTTTCTACAGAAGAGATCGCATTGTTGTTTGGGTTAGCAGACGGTAGTTCATGGCGTAAAAAGGAGATACAAAAAGCAGGAAGCAATAATAAGAGGTTATTAAAACCGATGGAGTATGAAATGCTACTTTTGCTTTCAGATACTCATCCAAATTTAAAAATTATAGAAAAGTAAATGCGTATGAAGGGGGTATTATGAATACAAATAATTATATTAAGTACAATTTTATTTGGTTGCTTTTGTTACCGTCAGTATCGTTTGCTGCTGATGGAAATGATTTCCAGCTACCAGTTAATATGCTTACTGATATGTATAAAGAACTAACAAGTTTTATAGCTGACAATCTTAGTGGTTATGTTAGTCAAATCAATTCTATATTTATCCCATTAATGGGGGCTTGTTTTGGTTTGTACTTTGTTTGGAAATGGGGGCTTATTCATTTCAAAGGTGATCCAAATGCTTTTATGGATATGCTTTTAAATGGCTTAAAGCTTGTTGTTATCATGTCTGGCGTAACTGGTGCGAGCTGGTATCTAAGTACCGTTGTACCATTTGTTATGAATGCAGGTGATGAAATAGCCAGTGCTTTAGTTGGTTCTTCTGGTTCTTTTTCTGGTCTTGAAGGTGTTATCCAACAGATCAATGAAAATGGTAAACGTATACTAGAAGCAACTAACGAACTTAGTTTATGGGATTCTGATATTTCTACTATTTTAGCCGCATCAATGGCATTAATCCTTTTCTATGTCGGTGGAACTATTTTTGTTATATATGCTGCCGCAACTATGTTAATTGCTAAATTTATGGTTGGTTTGCTATTAATCATCGGGCCATTATATCTTATGATGGCGATGTATGAACAAACAGTAAGTTTCACAAAGCAATGGATAGGTCAGGCATTTAACTATATTTTATTAAATGTCTTTATAACAATGACCATCAGCATTCTAATTAACTTCATGAGTAAGCAGTTCCCTACTGGCTCAGCAATGGGATTAGGTGGTGCGCTGTATTCCCTGATTGCATTTGCTATGGGCGTATTCATCATTGGTCAAATCCCCTCTTTCGTCAGTACGATCACCGGAGGAACGGGTATCAGTGGTATCACTGGAGCAGCTAATCAGACAGGTTCGATGATGTTCAATACCGCCTCTAAACTAGGTTCAGAAGCTGGTCAGGGCATCCAAAAAGGTATCTCAGGCGCAGGTGCTGCGATTGGCAAGTTGCGTGGCGGTGTCAAAGCGGGTTAACCCTTTGCAGCCAGAACAATCTGGCTGCAACCAATTTAATTAGGGAGAGATTGAATGTCTGATATAAAAGATAATGAATCATTCACCTACGCTCATCAAGATATAAAGAAAACCCTTGAGCGCGTTATTGAAACGGCTCAAAAAGTCAGAGATGCAGGTGCAGCTCTGTTTGATAGGGCTTTGGACTGGTATTCAAAAGAAGATCAAGTTACGACGCTTGATACAATTACATCTAATACCAAAATGCTATCAAAAGTCGATGGTCTTTGTAATTATATTGCTTTGCATATTGATAAAGATGATCCTCTTTGGGCATCACCTTCAAACATGAAAAAATTTGAAAGCATGACCACGGATGAAATAATTAATAACTATAAGGAAGCTACAGACCAACTAAAGAAAGATGTTCTTACATTAGAAGGTGTGACAACTATCCTTCACCCTTCAATTCAGGAAGAAAAACAACTTTATAATTTTGTTGTTTCCGATATTAAAGATAATGCTAATGGAATATTTGTTTCTTTGAATGAAATTGAAAAAGCCCATGATATGAATAACATCAGGACTTCCATAGCAAGAGGGGAAGACATATCGCCTCGTAGTGTTGGGGCTTTCATTCCCCGAAAGTGATAAGGTCAGGACGATAGGCCGCCGTTCTGATTGACTTTAGGCCATTGATTCTATACATATGATGTGTTTACAGGAATTTATGATTGAAGGGGGTACTATGAAATATTTAACTATTACCGCTTTGCTTGTAGTGGTTACTGTCTTGTCTGGTTGTGATGATAAACAAGAAAAAATTGATTTTTATATGAAGAGTGAAAACGCTACTGATTATGCTAAAGGGTTGGCAAAATGTAAGGCTGGAGCTTCAGAGGCAAAAGATTGTGACGCAATATATGAAGTCGAAAAAATGAAGAAGAAAGATAACGCAGACGATAAGAAGCAGGAATTTAAGAAACAGTTCAGCTTCGATCATTAATCCATCTACATATATAACCCAGCCCGCATTAGCGGGTTTTTTTATATTCAATATAATCAAAACCCGGCTTAGCAGTGAGCGGAGTTCTTTGTGGAATCCTGCTAATACTCCCCTCCCCTGCCATTTATACGCCGCTGGAAACTAAATATTTTTTTACTGTATGTGTTAATCCTTTATTGTTTTTAGTGCCATTTGGCACTATAATTATAATTAATAAATCAACAGTAGGGGGTAGTATGAGCACCATTGCACAAACAGAGGGTTTTCTGTGTCGTTTTTTTACTTATAGCGATACAGCATTAACCCCAAGCTCATTTAAAGAAGCGGTGACAATGGCCTATTCAAAACATAACTTAACGGAGGTGCAAATACAGGAAAGAATAAAAAATAATATACGCTAATTCAAACCCGCTTCGGCGGGTTTTTTATATTTAATATAATAACTAGATTGCAATAAGTGCCGTTTGGCACTATAATTAAGTTGTCAGTTAGATGAACCACGGATTTATTCAGGAGGATGTATGCAACATATTAGTAAAACCACAATTAACTTTGCTAAGTCTCGCAAACTTTCTATTGATTTAGATTTTTGCAATGATCACAACAGCGATTTTATCTGGATTAGTGTAGATGATGATTGCAGTGAACCAATGTTCAGTATGTTTGCTAATAATGATGGCTCATTTTCCTATCGCGGTAATATCTGGCTTAATGCAGCTACACGCGAAGAAATCCCTTCTTTCATTTGCAATGAAAAACAACTCCGGCAAGTTCTGGCGTTTATTGCTCAGGACATGAGGATCGAAATTGAATCCTGTTTTTAAACATCCCTGTTATCACAACAACCTGCTGCGGCAGGTTTTTTTATATTTAATATAATTAGGGCTTGCAAAAGTGCCAAATGGCACTTATACTAGTTTCAGAAGTTAAGAAAATCATCCTAAAACATAAACGAAGGGGTTAGTTATGGCGGCTGAAAAAAATCTTGATAGCTTGAGCAAGTTACGGAAAGTGAAAGATGGTCAGATTAAGCGCGTTGATGGCTATAAAGTTCTGCTCTCTGAAATCAACATTGAGGCTGGCTTTAACGCGCGTGGCGCGTTCCTTGAACGTGAAGAGTATTGGGAAAGCCCTGAAGTGCTTGAATACATTGATGGCCTTGCGGTTGCTTATGCGGAGGCTGCAAAGCCAGGCCCAAGCGCTAACAAGCCTAAAATCGACCCTATTCGCGTTGTCGTTCGCGATGGTAAAATTTTTGTGTCCGATGGGGAGCATCGCTTTTATGGTCTGCATCGTGCAAATGACGTTTACGGCGCAGGTATTGAGTGGGTTGATGTCATTGAGGGAGAAGGTGAACAAACTGAGCGCAATTTTTCCCGTGTGACGTCTAACGAAAAACGCCAGTTAAGCGCGATTGAAAGGGCTGTGGTTTATCGGGATGCCGTAAACGATGGTTGGAGTGTAGAAAAAATCGCCCAGCGCGTTGGTAAATCTGTACCTCATGTATATAAGTTATTGACTGCTATAAATAAATGGGGGGAGCCGTTATTGGTTCAGGTGCAAAAAGGCGAAATTTCATTCACCGAAGCACAGAGCCAGTATGAAGCCACGCGCCGTAAGGCGAAAAAAGAGCCTGATCCAAGCAATTTAGAGCCATTGGATGAAAACGAATCAGGTACAAATTTACCAACTGACAGCGGTGCATCAGGTACAGATTTACCAACGAACGGTGATAACTCAAACGCTGGAACCGATACGGGGAAAACAGATAAGCGCGACTCCGGCAAGTCAAAAACCAAAGGCTTATCAAAAGCCATCGCTGATAGTTTGGTTAGTCTGGTATTCGGTTTTGAGGCCAAGAAAACGGATAGCGGCTATACCCTTGAGCTTTCCGAGGAACAATACAAAGCAATTCTAATGCTACAAGAGCAGGTAGAATCTGAGCTGAAAGGAAAGTAATCATAGGGGGCTACTGCCCCCTTTTTTACAGGAGAGAGAAGATGAGCACGAATTTAGAGACTTTGCGCGGCATGGTTGAGGTGCAGAACCGTAAAACGAACATTATGGCCATCACCGTTCTCGTTGGTCTGATTGCCTTGCTGGTCGCTTTAAACAGCGTTGCATGTTTAACAAGTGACATGGTAACTAAACACGCTACCGCCCTTCTCTCTCTCGATGTTCTAATCATTGTTGCTTCCGTTGCTTTATTGGTTCAGTACCGCCGCCGAGCGCTGGCGAAAAGGCATCTTGATAGTAGGGATATGAGTAGGTTGTTTGATAGTGATCACCCACTGGCAATGGATGCCCTACAGAAAACAAAAGAACGTGGATTTTATACCTACGCAGACCTTGATAAAGATCTGGAAGGTTATGAGCGCATTCAATCGGCTATAGAATACGCTCAGACGGGCGTAAACAGGAAGTTTAAGGTTAGAGCCGCTAAGGAAAATAAACCCGCCAGAACGCCGCTCAGCTCGTCTAAAGGGGTGTTGGTTGCTTTTGTGCCATTGCTCATTACATTTGCTCAGGTTGGCGTAATAGCCGGTGTGATCCCCACAATTAATCAATTAATCACAGGCGACACGTTACCAGCTCTTTCTTTACATATGAGCCTGAGAGAAATTGTCCTGTATAACGTATTTCCAAAGGCGATCACCGTATTAGCGTTACAAGTAATCAAAATTGTTCTTAGGAAAATTTAACTCTTAATCTCTGTCCGAAAACAAAGGAATTCTAAACTTCTTACCAAAAAAAAGCCCATGTTAGGGCTTTTATATTAATTATAAATCGTATTGTACAATACAATTCATTTTTCACCGAACATAGCGCGTTGAACTAAACCCGCCGCACCTTTGCGATAGTTTTTGATGAACTCATTTCTGGCTGCTTCATCTTCGTTTATTTGTCGCCATTTATCTGAGGACTCAGCCGCAAACGCCATAACAGAAAAAATCTCATCAATACGCGCTTTTATTAATTCGCTTGCGGATTTAAATTTTCCTGTTTCACGGTAGTAACCTGCTTCAATTAAAATATCAATCTCTTCGTTTGATAAATCTTTTTTATTGCCTATAACGTTCGCGGCATCAATTGTTTTTGCTCCACGAAAGTTACCCCCACCAAGATCATTCAACTCCAGATTGTCAGTAAGTTTGCTCATGCAACCCCCTTTAAAATTAGATACAACATACATAAATATTACCTTTCCCCAGCCAGCGCCGTTCGTCCGTTTTTGCGCTGGCTATAGGTATGAGGTAATATTTAATGCGTCAATAATTGATAGCCCACAGCAAGCGCTATGGAGACACTTATCAGAGAGCTAATGAAACACAATCCAAATACTTTTATGCCACTTAAAGACGGCTCAGGCGTTCTTTCATCAACTTTTAAAGAGCGAATATGAGTTTCTGTATCTTTAGCATATTTAGATACGCGCTTAGCAAAATTATCAAACTCACCGCTTAAATGCTCTTGAGACTTATTATCTATTTTTTCAATCATACTCAAATAAGCATCAGCCTTTTGAGTAAGTTCTTCACTAACCTTTACAGGGAAGGTATTTAAACCTTCCATAATGGAATCTAACCGAGAGTTAAGATCTTCTGAAAGGGTGGCAGCATAAATATCGAGTAAAATATCCTGACCTAAGATGATAGCTATTAAAGGATCATCATCTGTGATTTTTATACCTTTTTCTATATAACGATGTTTTAGCATCTTAATTAAATCACGGTCTTTACCTGTCAGATTTGGCACAGGTTTTAATCCAGAGGGGATTTCTACACTGGTGATTTTATTTTCTTCTTCGCTCATATCTAATACCTTAAATTTAAAAAAAAGCCTGATCGCTCAGGCTTCTATTTTGTTATCAGGATAAAGTATAGATTTCATCTAACTGCTCATAAATCCCTTTATAAACTTTGTTAAGTCGGGCTTTTTGCATAACGTTGAATTTGTCACTGTTTTTAACTTCTTCTAACGTTAAGTTTTGCGAAGTGAGTAGTTTTAAATCTTGCTCAAAAGCATCGCTATTTCTGTTTTCAATAACGACTACGCCAGCAAGTGAATCAGCATACTTATCAAAGAACGGCGTCTCAACTAATGGTATTTGTGAACCTTTACTCTCTACCATTGGCTTACCACTAACTTCATTAACCCAAGCAATAACTTTAACGTTTGAACCTTTAACCATATCGCACAATGAGGTAAATCCTGCCAGCGTATCAGGCAGCTCCTGACCAGCAACAATTATAGTATGTAAATATACAGGGCGATCTAAAGATGATAGGAACTCAATCAAATCGTTATCGTGGAAATACTTCATTAATGGAATGTATGTTGATGCGCCTGTATCAAGAACAAAAGTCTGATCGTCATTATTTACAATGCTATCCATGACCTGATCAAACATACTTTGTAAAATGGTGTTGTTTTCCATTATTTTGATGAACACAGGGTTTAACGCTTTAACCCGATAGGTTGAGGCATTAACCGGATCTGCATCACCCGTACTAGTTGGTACTTTCTTATAATGCAAAAAGTATTGACCTAGAGTTTGAGCAACGTAAGATTTACCAACACCACCTTTACCCGTACACACAAAGTTAACGCTGTTTGCGATGAATTTAATTAAATCGGCAATCGGTTTTGTTTTCATATCTTCAACTGAATTAGCTTCTTTAGCCATTATTTATTACCCCCTAACAGGTCATCTAAATTGGGTGCCGGATTATGTTCATATTTCGGCGCTGTACTTGTCTTTATTCCTTTAAATGCGTTCGTGCTTTTCGGTAAAGACTGAGAACTACCAGTGTTTAACGTTGTATCATTCTTATCATTTACTACCTGACGACTCCCATCACTGCTAAGCGGGTTTTCGTTTTTTGCTTCTGATTTTTTCCTTTCATCCCTGATGCGATGTAGGGCATTAATAAAGCTCCCTTTAGTCATATCAAGATTATAAGGATCACTTGCTAGGGCATTATATACATCATCCCTTGTGCAGCCAGATATTAAATAACCTTCAATTTCATGGAATATTGAACGAAGGATAGCAATATTCTTTCTTTTATAAGCCGTAAGTTCATAGCTTTTAAACTCAATTTGCTTTTCGCTGTTCATACAGCCCCCGCGTTGCTAACTCTGACTAGATATTACAGCACATTGAGCAATTGTCAAATCTGTTTTGCTACTCTTTTGCTATCCTTTTGCTATCTTAAAGGTGTTTTTTTGCTATCACTAGGCATAAATCAACCACACTTTGCTATCCTTATGCTACCCATTCGCTAATCTTCTGCTATCATAATGCTACTAACGCAAATTCAAAGGGAAACACCGAGGCACGTTAGCGATGTATACAGTAGGTGGAGCCTACTGTATAATCGCTGTGCCAAAGGGGGAAAGCCCCTTTGAATCCCCTGATGCCGCCGAGTTCTACGAACACGGCATAGATGCACAGATAATGGAGCCTCTACGAGTCATGAAAGAAAGTACGAAAGAGAAAAGCAAAAGCATAGTGTTTAGCCTCAGAGTTCCAGAATCCGATGCTGAACAATATGATGCAATGTGCAAGGACGCTAATCTAAGTCGTTCCGATCTTCTTCGTGCCATTATCAAGACAAAAACAAATGGCGGTGACATTGTTATCAATGCACCGCAAAAGAAAGTAAAAAATCCAGACTTTAGTAAACTGGTATTTTATTATAACAAATCTAGCAATAATATTAACCAGTTAGCCAAGAAAATAAACTCAGCGTTCGCAGCTAAGATTATTTCAGAAGAAACAATGTTGGCGGGTATCCGCGTATTACAAAACATTGAGGCTTTGTTAGAGGCGGGGATTAATAATAATGGCAATCGTTAGAGTTCGGGGCGGTAATTCGGGCATTGCTGAATATCTCAGAGAAGGCCAAAAGCAAGGGCGTGCATTTAATCGCGATGAGTTGGATATGCGAGTTTGTCTAGATGGTAACTTATCTTTAACTGAGAATATCATTGATTCAATACCCGATAAAAATCAGGATAGATACCTTCATATTACAATTAGTTTTCGTGAGAATGAGGTTCCAATAGAAACGCTTGAAGCTGTAACTCAAGAATATAAAACTATGTTTCTATCAGCTTATAACGATGATGAAGTTAATTTCTATGCCGAGGCTCATTTACCTAAAATCAAAACAATTACAGACAGAAATACAGGTGAGGAAAAGGAAAGAAAACCACATATTCATATCGTGATTCCCAAAACTAATTTACTTACAGGTCGCTCATTAGATCCTGTGGGTTTATATAAACATCATGAAAAATATCATGAAGCAATTCAGGAAAAACTGAATACTAAATTTAGCCTCGAAAACCCAAAAGATTTTGTCCGTCTTACTGATGATCATCAAGCCCAAATTTTATCAAGGGTGAAAGCAGATACATTTAAAGGCTTTAGGGCTGACGTCAAAAAAGAAGCTTTTAACATTCTTGAACAAGGGAATTACCGTGATTATAGTGCATATAAATCTGCGCTAAGTCAGTCTTTTTATGAGGTGCGCGTTAGAAATGAAGGGAAACCAAATGAGTATTTGGCTGTTAAAACTTCCCAAGATTCTAATTACATTAATCTGAAATCACCTCTTTTTGAAAAAAAATACATAGAAGAACGTAAAATAGAGCGAGTTAAACCTACTGAAAAACAGGTTGCTCGCTTGCTAAATGATTGGTCAAATCGTGTAAGTAAAGAAATTAAATACATAAATAAAGCATCTAAAAAGATGCAGGTTATGTATCGTGCCGCCGATGTTGAAGGTAAAAAAGAGATTATATTAAATAGAGAAAGGGGGTTTTATGAAACTGCTCGACAGTACACCGATTCAGGACAAACCAATAAAAAGCACCGTTATAAAAACAGTAGCCGTGGAAATCTTGCCAACCTTGCCGTTGGCTTGCCAGAAATGCGATCTGGCGAACTGGTTCCTAACCTCGACGGATATAAATACAGTGACAGAGAACGGGACTTTAACGCCAGCATCGCCCGAGAAAGCACAGTGTTGGTGCGAGAAGTTCAACAGAATAGTCTGGCAGACGGGCAGCAAGGACAACATCAACATAACGGATTGCGATGGAGCGCACGAGATACCCACGGACTAGATAGCGTAACAGGTAGTATTTCTTTTTCGCATTCACAAAGGAAAGCTATCACGGCTGATAATGAACTTGATGAGTTCAGAAACATCCGTAAATCACTAAGCGCTGATCATCTTCTCAATAACTTGAGTAATTCACATGGAATTACACCAAGTGATTATAAATTATCGACTGCTAAAGATGGTTCTGCGAGGATTGGGGTTGGTAAAATCAATTATAATGTATCTGATTTTCTAACTAAGGAAATGAAATTTTCATGGGATGAGGCAAAAGCTTACCTAAGAAAATCTTATGATGAGCAAATAAATAACGAAATGTCTTTAGCTAAAGTGAAGTTGCCTAAAGAAATTTGGCAATCATTTAACGCTGAATATAGACCTCAATATTTTCAGAAAATCAAAGACGTTAGAGCAGAGCTAAACTATAATTGTAAGCGTATGCGCTATGATTTAAAAAAGACTTACTGGAACGAAAAGAAAGAAATTTTTTCTAGAAAAATGAGTTATGCAGAACGTAAGGCCGCGCTTTCTGTTGCCGTTTTTAATAAACTAAAAAATGAAAAGGAGATTAGGCAGTATCAGTATCGTGAAAGAAGAAATCTAGCAAAACTAGAGAACGTAGAGACTGAATTTTTAATACTAAAATACGTGCAAAATAGCGAAGGGGGTAGTATGGCTAAACTAACTGATTATGTAAGTGGTATTGCAGAGAAAAACACATTTTCACCTTTCGAGCCTGAATATGGCGTTAATTTAAAACGCCATATGGAGCAAATTAAAGAAAATGATGAGTTCAATATCAAGAATAAGAAACGCCTTGAGCTTAATGATTTGGCACCATCTAAACAGGATAATGGTGATGTTAAGTATCAGTCAGGCTTGCTTAAAACCACGGCTTTCATAGATAAAGGTGATAAAATTGAATTCCCTACGTTTACCCTCGATAAAGACAAGATCGCGTTAGGTCTTGAACTTGCTTCTGAGAAGTACAACGGAAAAATTCAGTTGACTGGCACACCCGGATTTAAAGATAAGGCCATCGAAATTGCCGCCGAACGTGGCTTAGAAGTAGAGTTTCGGCCTAAGAAGTTTCAAGAGAGATTTGAGGAACTTAAACAGCAGTTTACAGAACAGAGGCAAGATGCACCACGCAGCCAGCAGGGAGCACAGCAGCAGCCAGATAATAAACAGCCTGAGTTGGTTATCACAGGTGTTAATGCGCGTGAGCTGCCACTCAGCGAACTTTCACGTAATGATTTACGCGAGCTGGGTAAAAACCTTTCTGAAAACAATATATCGTTTAAAGAAATTGCCGAACTATCAAAAGCAAAACCTGATATTTCTGTTGAGCAGGCCGTTAAAGAAATTTTGGCGAAGCCAGAAAACGAAAGGGCAGCAACGGCGCAGGAGCTGCATGTTACTACGGTCTACAATGAAGAAAGCAACCGTACTCGTATAGTTGTTAATGATCTCCCTTTGGACACTTATATTCAAACTGCCTCTGAAATATATAAAACGGACGCTGATATTATTCAAATGCCGTTACTCGCCAGTGACGAACTTAGCCAGTTCACACCGAGCCAGATTGAACAAGGCTATGCAGAAGGGCAGATTAGCGTACCTTCCATCACCATTAATGAGAACGGGCGCAGCATCCAGAATGATGTTCGCGTTGAATTTGAATCTATTGATGGTGACTCTACGGCCTACCGAGTAATTGTTAACGGTAAACCAATGCGTGAGGCACACTTGCCAGATCAAGCTGGTCATACTTCCGAACGTAACGAGCAAGACGAGAAAATTATATCCCATATAAAATCTGTGCTTGAAGAGAAGGGGTTAGGTTCTGCATATTTCAGCAGTGAAAACCAATCACCGCTATCACAAGCTGATCGTGACGTTAAGAACGCAGAGCTTGAGCTGGCAAAAGAACATCTGCGCCAACAAAATTATGTTAAAACGGGCAACTCAGAAACAGCAAAAGAGCATCAATATTTTGTTATCGAGCAACTTACTGAAAAGCTGGATGCAGCGAAAGAGAACCGCGCTAACGTAGCTGATAAAATTGCCAGTGGCGAAATCAAGGTAGAGAAGGCCGATAGAGAACTGGTGATTACTGCGTCCTCGATGCCTAAAGCATTCCAGCTTAGCAATGATGGTAAAGCGTATGATGATGCCTTTCAGCCTCGCCAGTACACCGCCACAAGTAACAGAGCGCAGGAACAGCAGAAGCAAGAACGGCAGCAAGACAAGCCAGAACAGAAGGGTGAGAAGCCTAAAATTTCGTTTGATCGCTAGTCAAACACTACCAACGACAAACCCGCCAGTAGGCGGGTTTTTTGTATCTTACTTTCCATCAGATTCCTTGAATAATTTAGCAATTCAAAGCGTCGCCGGCATCAGCTGGCCAATTTTATTGCCGCAACTTCATTTCTCACAATATCAGGCACTTAGCTAGATCTCTAAGTGATGGAAAGCAGTCAAATATTTTGAAGTAGGTTAGGTGAGGGAATAAGTTATACAAGAACCATATGTATGTTGTAACTAATATCTCTGCATAAAAAAACCGACTGGTGAGGTCGGTTTCTTTAATGTTCTGGTGCTGAGTTGGTTGCTCTAACCGGAACGGGGTGTTCTCCTACTAACGCGTTCATTATATATACGCATCGCTCTAAAGGCAAACAGGATGGCGCTCGTTTGAGATCCCTTGTTCGTGTATAGTTCTACTGTTAGTAAAGGATACCGTTCCGCTTCGGGCTTCCGCATTGCGGCATGAACGATTTCAAGCCCTGGCTAAATTACAGGTGGTGCTGGTTTAGTGCTCTGGTCGGGGCGGGGTGTTCTCCTACTAACAACGGAAAGAACCGCTGTAACAGGCAGCGTAAGGGTACGCAGCGGTGATCTCGCTCCATTTAATGGAGAAACGGGTGAAAGCTTTGATTGATAAAGTTCTCATCGTTCTAAAGGCGCTTGTCGCGCTGCTAGAATTGATCCGCCAGTTCATCGACTGATGATAGTGGAAACGTAAATAAGGGCAGGGAGCTAACCACTCTCTGCCCTTTAACGTTTCTGCTGGGAAGCCTAACTAGCGAGGTGAATAACCTTTCTCTGCTAATGCCTTTTGCAGTTTACCAATCGCATCTTTCATCGTGTATGCCTCGCTATCATCAACGGCACATCCACGAATATCACTCCATGTGAGCCGCTTAACGAACTGCGCCAAAGCTAACGCCTCTTCATCGTTAAAGTTAGGGGTGAGCGTTTCAACAACTATTTCCATAACCCGATCTCCATATACTCCGCTCCTCGCCAGCGCTGTTCGTTCCTCGCTTCGCTGCGGTACGCCTCAACACTGACTGCGGTGCGGTTCGATTGAAAAACATCCAACAGATGTTACCACAAACGAAAAGTAGGCAACTAATCAGTATTGATTAACCCAGCTACCATGCCTGATTAAAGTTCTTTCCATACGGCATCTTTTATTAATTTGGCGGCTACGTTTTTTCATTTCAGCTTTAATAGAAAGCGTATCAACATTGTATTCTTTACGTTTCATATATCACCTCAATTTAATTTACGTGGGCGGTAGGTTTGAGATCGAGTTTAAGAATGGCAAGATAAAAGTTATAAGCAATATTGGTATTTGCTCCAGCTTTTACCAGACTTTCAAAACGCTTGCTTGTATCTTTGATAATTTCACGCTGAGATTTAGTTTTCATAACCAATCCTTAAAAGTGCCATATGGAACTAATGTTTAGTATAGTGCCATTTGGCACTTTTGCAAGCGTTAATTTCATCGTTTTTCTTAATCAGGGGTAGGGGAGGGGATTCAAAAAATCAATTGGTATGAATGACCGCAAAAGGGGATAATTTGTTTTGTCGGAAACGGCAACCCTTCAAACATCAGAGTCTAAAATGATGATAACCGAAATCCTCGTAAACCTTCCTCCTGTAATCCTCGCTATTGCTAGTCTTATAACCGCTATATCTCAACTAATAAAGGTTCTTAAAAAGAAAGGGTAAGTAAAAAGCCCCTTCGGGGGCTTTTTATATTTGATATAACTTAACAATCATAATTTTTGTTTTAACTCAATGCGAGTAGTGCAATTCTCTATTATCGCTTTACCAGCATCCACAGGTAAATCCTCGAACTGTTTTAATAGTTCAGGGTTGAACTGCATTCCAGTTTTATCTTTTGTTAAAATGAAACTGTGTCCAGTGCTATTTTTTTTGGCCTTTTCATCATTCATTTTATTTTCCTATTTAGTCGTAATGAACGTAAAAACTCGCAGGATTTAAAGTATCTACCACGAGGCAACTGCTCTCCGTCCTGCAATCTGTCAACCCAATATTCAAAAGCAGGGCATGACCCTTTAAGGGCAGGGATATAACTTTTCTTTGCAGGTTCTCTAAACAGTAGATTGATAGCATCCTCCATTGTTAAGACTGCATCACCGTCAGGATCAACGCTAACAATCCTTTCTTGAGCGGATTCAATCGTAATATAGGTTGTATTGCTTACAGCATGTTTTTTATTAATCATCTTATTGTTCCATATCAAAAATCCCTAGAACGGGTTTTATCTCCGGCGTTACGCGCCCTGTAATCTCCAGAAAGTTACGCCAAATACCATAAGGGATAACTTCGCTTCCTTTTCTGTAAGCTCGAATACGGCGGTCTGCGCTATCTCCTTGCAGCCCTAACAGATTCCCCAGCTTTCTATCAGATCGATATTCATCGAATAACTCTTTTACCTGATTAAACCACGCATCAACCAAATCAGACGGCGGCGCGACCCATCCTTGATCTTGAGTGAGAAAAATATGCTCGTCTAATGATGCATAATCGACACCATCAGCTTTAGGAAATTTCTTCCCTAAAAGATTGCTTTTCAGGGTGGTAATGGCTTTCTCTGTTTCCATTTCCAAAATCATTAGACGCTGCGCATCCATTGAGGGGAGGATAATAGAAATTTCTTTATCATTTTTCATACTGATTCACCTACATCTATTTTTAATGAAACATCAATATATATGGTTTAGCGTTTCAAATATTTACGTTTCCACTCATCAAAGCTCAAATCGCTTTTGTAATATTCTTTCCACTTTTTCCAGTGATTTTCTTCTGCCTCATTTAATACATCTGATTCATTATAGGAGTTGATATTAATCCTGTTATTCATCCTAAAACCAAAATAACGCATTATTACCCTGTCATTGGTGAGCCAAAAAACGAAATCTTTAAGCCAGCGGTTTTGTACTTCTGTTATAGCTAGCGAAAGCATAACAATCTGAACGCCTATCAGAGCAGCAATAACAACTAAGGAAATAAAAGCGATAGAATTATCACTAAATGTATTTGACAGCGTAAGATTACCCCACGCTTCTTGCACCGTACCATGTAAGCCAAAATAAGGAATGGCAAATATGTTTATTGGATTCCAAACCCAACCTAAAGCCCCCCCAAACGAGAAATAGAACACCCATAGAATGCAGGCTAAAGTCAGAATCAATAAAAGAATATTTGTATTTATACATTTTTCTTTTCTTTCTTTTTTTATTTTACTTCTCTGTATGTTCATATTATCCACTTTCCTGTTTTGTGATTCCAATCATAGCAGGGGGGGTGTTTCCCCCCTGCTAGTTAGCGCGGCTTCAGGACGATGTTTTTAACGTCAGAAACCTTGATGTTAACCAAGCTCAATGTACCCGTTGCTACTGGTTCCCATATCCCTGATTGATGCAGGTGCAGTAAGCAGTAGTAAAGGTAACGAGACAGAACCAGATCGGTTCTTGTTACCTTTATTCCTATGCTCTCAGGATTGAATTCATAGGAAGGTGAGCCAACGGTTTTTAAAGAGCCTCGACGAACAATCCAGAAATCAGCATCAGGGTAGTTCGTCTGTATGGTTGCTACATCAGAAAGTTTCATTACGTTCCTCAGAGGGCTTAGCCTTCTCGAAACGAGTGGCTTTCTGTCGCCCCCGCAGGATTTATAATAGGCGATTTTCGCCTAACTTACAAGTAGAATTGTGCCGTTTGGCACGCATTTAACATAATGCGCATTATGCGCACTAAGTTGTTGATTTTAAAGAAGTTTATGAAATTATTATATTCCCTATAATGGATAGCAAAAAGGTAGCATTTAAATAGCAAAAAGGTAGCTTATTGCCCCTGCGCATCAGGGGCTTTTTTTAATGTTAACCAGCAATAACCAATGGTTTATCACAGTCTCCACACACTAAATTAGCCGAGGGTTTAGCCATCGCATTAAGGCCGCAGTCAGGACAAGTGAACTTTGCGCGTGTACTGCTGCCTTTAACTGGTGGCTTGATCGAGATTTCTTCATCATCACCCTCACTACCAGATAACACAGGATTGTTTTTGCTAACGGTCTGCGTCAGCTTGCTAATCAGCTCAGTATCGCCAGCATCAGTAATACGCAACCAATCATCAAGAATGTCTTTATTGGCTTTAGAGGGGATCACTGCACCATGTGACCAGCTATCATACCAAGAGATCCCAAACCCGCTTTTTAGCAGCTCGTAAACTGCCGTTTGGAAGCGCCCACCGCGAATAATGTAATGCGTCATTTGCTGGCCTGTTTTTTTGCCACCGGCTACGCCAGTATTAGACGGCATTAAACCAACCTCCTCCATTTTCGCGCCCCATACGCGATCATGATACCCGCCACGGCATTTCTTCACGTCAGGCATATGGAACTGCCATACATGAACCATCTCATGCGCTAGAGTTGAAAGCGTATCAGCCAGAGAACGGCCACCGAAGTAATCGGGGTTCATGGCCAACTCAGAAACTTGAGATTTCCCTTCAAAACGAACAGGAGCAAAGTAACCAAAAGTGTTCATGCCGCGCTGTAGCGTGATTAGAAGATCAGGCAGCTCACCATCAAAGAGAGCGTGATTAAAATGGTCATACGCTTGCTGAAGCTCTGTGTACGCCACTATTGCAGGTTTGCTTTGATTGCTCATGAATACCCCCGATCACCGTATTAAATTGTTTTGTACAATACAATTTATTATAGTGCCAAATGGCACAAATGCAAGCCCTAAATACGATTCCCAACCTCACTATGTGCCATGCCAACAACACTACATCTGGTATCGGTCGCAGCTGCCGGTGATACTAGATGTAGTATTTAGTTCTGTTTTTTTTTGCAAAAAAAAACCGGAACAAAGTCCGGCTCTTTTAAATAGAAAGCTTTTAGGCGCTCTTTTCAGGAATCAGGAAATCATCTAAGGATTTACCAGCCTTGATAGCATCTTCAATAGGCTTTGGCTTGCGTCCTCGCCCCGTCCAGAACTTCGTTTCACCGTCCAGCTCATATTGATATTTGGCTGGCACTTGCTGAACTGTGCGAGTCTTACGCGCTCCCTTCTCAGCTCCGGCACTACCCGCCAGCTCGTCAACTGAGAAACCAGCCTCACTAATCATCTTGAGCAGCTCAGCTTTACGCTCATCGCGTTCTTGCTCTTCTTTTTTCTGGCGTTCGGCATCGGCGCGCATCTCTTCAACAACCATAGAAAACTTTTCTTGAATCTCGCAAAGCAGATCAAAGTTATTCATTTCACGCGCAAAAACACGCAGTGAACGGATGTTAGAAAGAGTGCGTGATACTGCTTCGTAGTTATCGCTCATTTAAACCCCTTTTATTTGTCAAAAGTAAATAGCCATAGCACACGCTATGGCTATAGTAGCTCAATTATTTTCTAGGTGGAAACTCAAAAACAACTGACTTTTTATCCTTGTCAATTTTCAAAATTGCATCATAAGGCTTGTCAGCTTTGGATTTAAAACCCTTGATAAGGTTGGTTGAACCACGCTCCATTAGCGTTTTCATTTGTAAATCGGTAAGGTCTTTTTTAGATATAGTACGCCAAATTTTAAGACCACATGATTCATTTTGACATACAAAGACTTTAGGATTTAAGTGCATATCGCCGCCACAGCAAAAACATTTTCCTTTAGGTTGGCTATCTGCAACCTGTTTCATACCTTCTGTTACGTCAGCTTTCATTAATTCAGCAACAGTTTGATTAATGTTGATTATGAAATCAGATAATTCCATTTCACCATCTAAAATCATTGTTTGTTGCTCATGCCAAAGCGCGGTCATATCTGGCGCTGTAACGCTTACAGGTAGACTTTCAATAAACTTAATACCCTTCTCAGTGGGGATGAGTTTATTGCTCTGAATCGTATAGTAACCTGTGTTTTCGAGGTTTTTTATAATTGTTGAACGTGTGGCAGGTGTACCAATACCGCCGCGCTCACCTTTTTTACCCTCATCCTTACTGAGCAGTAGTTTTTTTATGCGTGGATCAGAAACATATTTACTTACTCGTTTTAAGTCCTCAAGAAACGTTTTCATTGTATAAAGTGGTAATGGTTTGGTTTCTGCTTTAGAAATAATAACGCCAGTACATGAAGATTGTTCACCATTACTCAACGCAGAAATTGATTCAAATAATGGCTGGCTATCTTCACCATCATTATTATTAGACTCATCACTATCATCAGCTTCGATACTAGACCACCCAGCAGAAATTAATCTAGTGGCACTTGCGCTATATTGATAGCCAGCACAATCTACAACTACCTTTGCAGATTTATATTTTTTATCATCCACAAATTGCAATAAATAGCGAAGAACAATAGCTTCATAAACCTTTCTTTCTTTTGCGCTCATTTTTTCCAAACCGCGTGGGTTCGGTGTGGGAATTATGGCGGTGTGAGAAGTAATATTTTTATCATTAAAAGCCTTGCCCTTGCGAGATATGTCGAAAGATGTGTTATTAATGACGTCATTTAACGCACCATCGCCAACATATTTTTTTAATGCGTTAAGCGTATCCGGCGCTTCTTCATGCTGATCGCTGGATAAATAGCGGCAATCAGAACGGTTATAAGAAATCGCGCTGTAATTAGAGCGGAGGCTCTGCGTAAGTTCCAATGTTTCATCTGGTGAGATTTTATCTTTGAGCATATAGCTCTGTAACCCCAGCAAATCAAATGGCAGTGGAGCCGCTGTAGCTTTATCTTCTACCTTAACGCTTGCTACGGATGAGGGTTTACCTTCACAGGCTTCTTTAATTTTCTGCGCAACATCAGGATCTATAATTTTGCCATCTACGGCAAAATCATCATTAGGGATAATTTTGAGTGGGAAATCTTTCAGGAAGTTATGAGTAGACGATACATCATAATAGTAGCTTTTAACATGGCTGTTAAACGCTTTGTATCGCGCTACAATCAATCCGAGCATTGGAGTTTGAACTCTCCCACAGGTTAACTTACCGCGCCCACCTAAACGCTGGCTGAGTAGCGTAAAATAGCGTGTCATATTCAGGCCGAAAATCTGATCGCCCTTAGCTCTGGCAAGCGCTTTTAAAGCCAGTCTAATAAACTTATCTGAGTTACCATCTTCCATTTTATCAATCGCTTTTTTAGCGGCATTGATATTCAGGTCATTTAAAAGCAGTCGTTTCACTGGTTTGGTATAATTTTCAAGCCAAAGAATTTCACGAACAAGCAACTCTCCCTCATCATCTGGATCGCCAGCATGAATAACGGAAGATGATTTTTTTAGCAGGTCGCAAATGATTTTATATTGGCGCTCAACATACCCGTTTTCCGTAGCCTTAACCTGATGTGAAACGGCGGTTAAGTCCATTGGTAAATCGTCCATTTTCCAAACTTCATATGATGGATTTACAGCCGCTGGCGGTGTTAATACCAACATATGACCAAAACACCAAGTTACAACGTTATTACCCGCACACTCATAATAACCTTGCTTCTTAACGGCATTACCAAAGGCATTAGCAATAATCTCTGCTAATTCTGGCTTTTCTGCAATCGTTAAAATCATACAACCCCCTTCATTAGATTATATTAATTATAAAAACTTACAATGGCTTTAATAGGAAATGCGGCACGTTTAGGTTTTGACGCCATGTATGCACTTATTGGTGACTCATTGAGTTTTTGTCCATAACATTGCCGCTCATAATCAAGACAAAGATCCAAGGCATCTTCGAATTTTTTAATGACTTCAATATCTTCGCTATCATATACATCAACATCGGCGTTAAGTATTTCAGTAAACACACTTAACGCTTTCTTGTACTCATCATCACTAATATATTCCATATTTATACCCATAATTTACTCCTTCTCTGGAAAACTAATAGTGATAGCCGTTGTATCATTCAATTGAAAAGCATCAATTAAGTTATAGGCTATTAACCACTCTTTAAATTGCGAACTAACATTCTCATTATCAATAAAAAGAGTAAGGTATTTAAATTCACTTGTTTCAAATAAAGACTGTAAATCACGGCCGTTAGCAATAGCGTAAGCAGTTAACCATTGAATATCTTTTTTATCTGTTATTCTCTTTACAGATAATGATTCAGAATATGGTAATTTCCACAATTCTTCGTTAGTTAAGGACTCTCCACTATTTAGACGATCTCTTACAGTGGCGCTTTCTGTTGACACAAAATATTTTTCAATTTCAAGAAGAAGGTGGTCGTCGAGCAAGCAATTATTCAGAATAGCTATATCTTTATCTGTTAGCATAGTTTAAACCCCTTATTTGCTATGCCGCCATTCCCACGGCGGCACTGGTTGATTGCCAGCCCACAAACCGCGCTTTTGCTCTATTGCTTCACGCTGTAAAGCCGGTAATGATGGATCTGCGTTGTATTGGTCATACACCCACGCAGCGCCGCTTTGCACCATGTAGCTATTGGCCTCGACGCCGTTTGTTGTTACTACGCGCCCCAGCACACGCCCGTAACGGTCTTTCTGCGTGTAGGCCACGGTAACGCGCTGCCCTGCGATCAGCTCTTTAAGCTGGCTCGTTGACCATCTACCGTAGGGCTGTTTTTTTTCAGGCGCATCAATGTTTATCAAGCGAACTCGTACAGGTATTTTTTTATTAAGTACCTCGATTGTGTCACCATCGAGCACACGAACAACTTTACCTTGAATCTTTGCCGCACTGAGATAGCCAGAAAAAAATACAGCGAACACCATCACGCCAGATTGAAAGATTTGATTACGGTTACTCACAATCCTTGTTCCTTATCGCAGTCAGAAACGCGGAGAGGAAAAGGCCGAGGATAAGGATGAATAGAGTCACCTTTAGTCGGAACATTTACAGCCTCAGCCACCTTAACTAAAAATACATCTTGTGATTCTAACCAGCCTCTGATCCAAGGTTTTTGTTTCATCAGTTCAGGAGCATCGCTATACAGCAACTCCAAAAGCTCTCTATTTTCATCAAGGCGTTTTAAGATTCCTGCCTCCGTTCTATTCAAAACATCAACTACTTTTTCTAGTTGAGTACCATTATTGCTAACACTGTTCTCGATTGATTTAGTTTTATCAACAGTCGATTTTTTATTTTTAAAATAAAAAAATAAACATGCCAATAAGAAGAAAAGCATCAGTAACATTGAAAACCAGTTCATACATACCTCCTTGAGCAAAAACAAGTTTAATCATAGTGCCATTTGGCACATGATGCAATACGAAAAAGCCCCTTTCGGGGCTTTGAAACAGTTGAAGAGCATCAAAAGCTTTTCAGCTTCCCAAACGCTTTAAGCACCATATCCTTTGACTCTTTATCAGCAGACGGGCAACCGTTTACGAACTGCGTTCTCTTCCTTAATGTTTTCGTAGGATCAAAGATACCGTGTTTTTTTGTAGCTTTGATGTTTTTGAAAAACTTTTCAGCGGAACTACATTGGCTTTGGGCATTACCTGTTAGCTTGCCGTACAAGCACGTTACAACTACGCATGGGCTTTCTGAATCTGGATCATCTGTGCTTTGGTCAGTGTCAAAACCTAGCTCAGCCGCACTAGCGTTAAACGCCATCACACTTAACAGAAATACTAATGGTATGGTTTTTTTCATAACTACCCCCTTACTTGTATTGTTTTTGATAATTAATGTGACAACTCAGGAATATCTTTGCGCCTTTCGCGTGGCATTTCAAACCGCTTAATTTCCTTGAGAACTGGAATCTCTGGAATATTATCAGTTGCTATTTTTTTTCTTTTAACAAATACAGGTTCATCAAAATACATTATTTTATGAGCTACAAATGGTTTAACCTGCTCCATTATAATTATTTCATTAACACCTAAGTTAGTACGCTTTCTGATTTTCCGGTTAAGACCCAGCCAGTTTTTCTTAACTATCTCAGAAAAGTATTTAACTGATCCCAATTCAACAACTTCTTGAGGCAGGTACAAATCACGTTTTACATACTGCTCGTTTTCACCATTACTAACCCCTCCACCAAGTGAACTTGTGCGGCTTCTGGTTTTAATTTTGACAGTTTTTGTACCAAACGTTTTACTTACGCGGTCTGCTGTCTCATCGACCGTCTTAGGCGGATAAATAACTTCTAAAGCAAGGTTCTTTTTAAGAACCCTAGCACCTGATTTACCGTAAGCCTCATCACTTTCTATCTGCCCATCATCCTGATAAATCAGCATGTATCGCAGATCGTAACCAGCCGTAAATGCTATTGACTTTTCAATGATTTCCACACGCCCCATTGATGTAAACTCATCGAGCATCAATAGACATTGGTATTTTAGTTCTGGATTATGCTCTGGAAGTTCTTTTGTATTTACGTTAACCAACTGGCTAAAGAATAAATTAATCAACCTGCCGTATTTTTTAATGCCAGAAGGAGAAAGAACTATATAAACCGACATACGTTTTTTACGCAAATCTTCAAAGTTAAAATCATTTGCCTCAGTAGCAAGCATACATGACTCAACTTGATAAACTTTAAGCGGCTGATTGAAGTTCTGCATGATATTACCGCGAGTTTTAACATCAACACCTGTAAAGCGGTTGAATGCTTCTACTGTTTCATGGCTAAGAGGACGCCCCTGTTCTTTCCAGTAGAGAATTTCATCATTCATCCACGCCGCAATATCTGGAACACCTGTTAACGTAAACATCTGCGCCATTGTAACAGGATAAGCGGGCATAAACTCCCTGTTATCATCAACTCCATTATCTCTGTTACTCTGGATTTCTGCGTTAATATCCTTAACGATTTTTTCCATATCAAGCATATAAAGTACATACCCTGAAAATACGCTTGAAGCCATGCTATTCCATATAGCGTTATCGCCACCGCCATCAGGAAACAGGATTGCTATAATATCCTCAATATCACCAACACGCCGTGATTTAGCTCGACTTATATAGCCTAGCGGATTCCAGCGGTGTGTTAATACCTGAGCATTTTCAAAATACCGTTCATCAAATGCTTTTTGTTCCTCTTCACTCATACTCAAATAGTGATCTGATAATTTATATTGAATATAATCATCTTCTGAGAAACGATAACCATCAGGAGCAAAAACAAAAATCTCTTGTCCCATCTTCTTTCTGTAACCAGCCGTCATAATAAAGTTTTCGGCTTTAATATCTAAAACGCAAACCGAATCACGATAATTAAGCAGGTTAGGGATAACGAACCCTACACCTTTACCGCTTCGTGTCGGTGCGCCAAGTCCCATAAACTGCTGTCCGTCAAATTTAAGAAACTTTCCTTTGTATCGTCCCTTTGCCACTTTCCCAATCAAAATTTCAGGATGCTTGCTTTGCTCTGTCGAGAGCAAACCGCTTTCCTCTAACTCATCATCAGTAATTTCTTTGGCATTACCATGTATATCTGGCTCAGGAAATTCAAATATTCCTAAAATGATTACACCTACAAACGGCAGTACCATAGAGAGGATAAAAGCCACAGTGCCAATACTTATAGGAGTATGAAGTTTTTTATACTGCCATAACTTCCAAGACTGAATTAGCGTGTCATATGTAAGAATGCTTGTGTCAACTTTTGATAGAAGCAAAAATAAATAGCCTCCACCATATAGCCCCCCTACTCCCAACGCCGCAGAAAGGAATAATGCAAAGATTATCGTCAACCATACTTCGCCGCGAGTTATGTTCTTTCTCGGTTGCATTTTACCCCCTTATGCTGCCATACCAAGCAAGCGGTTAATGGCATCATTTTTTTCTTCTGGATTGTAATAAACCTTTTTCATATAAGAACCTTCCCAGAAGGTTATCAGGTCAATCGTACTTGCTACTGTATTAGAGATAAGACTGTAATCCAGCGTAGAGCCGATTGGCGATTGCTTAACTAACGTGGTCAATCTGTTGAAAACACCTGCTGGCGTAGCTTCTGCATGAGTTGAACTTAAACTACCGTTATGTCCCGTATTGATAGCACCTAAATAGTTCCATGTTTCATCACCGCGCAGCTCCGTTAGATAGATGTGATCCGGCTTCATACGCATTGCCGCCTCAATCAAATCTTTAGCTGTGACCCCTTGCCCCTCTCTCTTAAAGAAAAGATGCACATGATTATGATGAATAGGCAAATCAAGCTCATGGGTATCTTCCATCGTGATATAACGGCGATTTAATGGAAAAAGGTCAGCTACCGCTTTCATGAAGGTTGTTTTACCAGACCCTGTAGCCCCAACCATTAAATGATTCAATTTCATTTCAACGCTTTTTTTAAAGAAACGGTCTGTATCTCCACGCCTTAACAGCCCTAGCATTTCCTCCTGATCATGCGTTAATGGGCGATGCTTATCGAAAGCCTTTCCACATATTTCATAATTACTAAGTCGCCCACTATCTATATAGCTTTGCAAGGTAAACCGTGATTTAGAGGGTTTCCTGATTGTTATGGATATTTTACCTTGCTCAGTAACTGGAGGTAAAATTATCTGCCCCCTTTCACCATCTGGTAAGGTAACGGAATGAATTGAGTTAACACCGTTTACTTTCCCATTAAGCCATTGGCTATCAATACCACCTGTATTATTTTTTACAGATAAAGCCTGTGCCAAATCAGCCAGCGCACCATAATTGCACTGTTCGCTGATTTGACTTTCCCATCCATTACCGCGCTCAAACCAGATAACACCAGGCTGGTTAACCGCAACTTCTGTAATCCCATCAACATTTAATAAATCTGTGATACCCGTTCGTTTTAACTTGCTTCTGGCAAGAAAAGAATCATCGTAATCATCCATGCCACACCTCCAATTTTTCTATAATATTTATATTAAATATAAACGGGGCGTATACCCCGCTTATTTATTTAGTGAACTTCGTAAACATTATTGAAGTAGGTATCACGAGGAACAATGATTGAAATCAGTTCCCCCTGATTAACATAACCCGTAGGCGGTATATTGATAGTGTTTTCAAGAGCAGTATTTGCCATATCCTTTGCTGCATCCTGTGTATTATCAACAGAGATACTATTATTATTACTGTCCTTACTCGCCCTGTTAGCTGCTGTTGCAATACCATCCTGAATAAAGCTCAGCATGATAGCGCCGCCAAAGCGCTCCCAGAAGTGAAGATCAACCCATGCCGGAATACCTGCCGCTCCCAGACCATCAACACCCAACGCATCAATACGAACGCGAATGCCTTTAGGTGTTTCCGCAGTTGTCCAGTTAACAAATACCCGCGCCTGCCCCTGTAAAAGAGCCTTTTGAATCTCGCCGTAGAATTTCGTTCCCGCTTCAAGCAATAAGGTGCTGCCGTCGTTGGAATAAATATTTTTGGTGAGCTGGCAGATTGGCAACCCCTGATAGGTCGTTACGATCTTCGTTTGCAGCACACAAGGCAAAACTGACCCCATCCCAAGCAACAAATTACGGTTACGCAATATCGATGCCTGACCGTTTGCGTAAGTCCCACCGCGCAGAGAGTCATTTAAGCCCCCTCCGAAGCCTTCAGGGGCGTTTTCTCCCTTACCTGCCCCCTTACCATCAGCACCCGCAAAAACAAGCCCCTTGCCTTGTAGCTTACGCATTTCCGGCGTCATAGGTTGCTCGTTATTACCCCCATTAGCTCCTGCTCCCTGCTGGCCTGTCCCGTTGCCTTGTTCAAGCCGCCCTTTTGCGGCCAGTTCATCCATTAGCTGTTTACGTTTGGCCTCTTCCTCTGCTAAACGCCGCTTTTCTTCATCCTGTTTCGCTTGTTCTGCGGCTGCATCCTGTGCAGCTTTACGTTGAGCGATGGTAGCCATCAGCTTATCAACACCTTTATTGCCGGAATCATCACCGCTGTTCTTCGTCAAAGTCGGATCGGCGGGCTTACCAACATCAATAGAAGTGTCTTTATGTACGGCCTTATAGATGAACCACCCTGCTAAGCCAATTATTAAAATTACCGCACCGCCGAAAATGAGTATTGAGGACAGTAAACCGTTAGATTTTCTTTTTCCTTTTACCCCCTGCAAATTGACATCATCGCGATCATTATCAATTGAAGGGATAGCGCCAATATCGTCTTTGTTTTGATCAGTCATCAGCTTTTACCTCCCGATTCATTCCATTAGTCGTGCCACTACGATTTGAAGGCATCGCATTTATTGTATCGGAGCGAACCGCTACGACTTTTTGACCCAAACGAATACGGAACATAGGTGATGTTTCATGAACAATGATGGTATTCGTATCAGGATCGACATTGCTATTAACCAACATTTCAGAACCATCACCGGCTACACGTTTAATATCTGGTAGATCACTCGATGAGTTAAAGCGGAAACAAGTAAAGCGTCCATCATCCCAAACTTCATACGGTGCAAAAGATTCTTTACCCTGTAATTGATAATTCCAGTTCGCACTATAAGCGCCGTTTGATTGACACGGTGTTTTCTTAAACACAGTTTGGTTTACAGGATTATATTTTTTAGGATATTTAAATCTGACTATCCAAGAAGGGTTTCCCTTTACAGATTTCAGATAAAAAACATATGTTCGCTTATTAGAGACCAAAGTAACATTTGTATCAGGTTGCTCAGCGATAGGACGAATAAAAATATTGTTTCCCCGTACAGAAACATCCCACGCATCAGGATCGCCAAACCCCATACCTGCTTTATCATCCGTAATGAACTCATCATCCTGTAACTGGAGAAGTGTTGATGTACCAGCTTTAACTTTTACCAATACAGCATCATCAGGATTATAAGTAACTTCCTGCATACGTGAATCATATGAGGTAGCTTGCGGAATTGAGAGCGCATTAGCGGCGCATGGCAACATGGAAGCAATACATGTTGCTAGAAGAATTTTTTTCATTTAACCCCCTTCATACTTTTTTATTTTTGTACTTCCTGATCCACACGATAACTCGTCACGTTAAATCCGAGCGGGTTATATAGCTTATCATCATCAGTTTTAAGCGGATGGTCATAGTCAAATGTAATTGTTGCTTGCCAGTGTGTTACCGGATAACCATCAATCACTTTTCCAGAACTATCAGTAATCGCTTTGTAGAAACGTACTGTTGCTGTTCCATTTGTACTATTCACGAGTGGGCGGCTAACAATACCCACTTTCATTATTTTATCTTTACCTAACAATTGAAGGGGCGAATTGACACTATCAACAATAAAACGGCGCATCGCTTCATACACGCCAGCCGTTGAATTAAGTTTAACTTCATCAAGGTTAGCCTGAATCGAATTCCAATCATACGACTCACGGTTAACAACAAAATTAGCAAGCTTATTTGCATCAATGAGGTTTTGATAGGAAAGCTTGATTTTTTCATCGCCTACGGCTGATACAACCGAGATTGCGCCTGTAACCGTATCGACGCTGGCAATGTAAGGCTTCGTTTCCTTTAGCGGTGTTAGTGCAGCCAGTGCAACCGCCATTGCTCCAGCCGACACCATACCTACCCCACCGAATCCAAAACCAATCCACATTAACTTGCGTTGGTCTTTTACTTTGTCGCGTTGGAATCCAGCAATAGAATGGTCATGTACTGTTTTATCATTTGCTAATTGTTTAGTTTCGGAGGGGGAAATTTCAGCCATATTTTTATTTCTGCTATAAATTTCTTCACGCTCACTCTTTTTTAGTTTGTACTTTTTAATCGCTGTCAATATTAAACTCATTCCACACCTCCTTTTGCTGCTTTAATCTTTTGAAGCTGTAATTTTGCCGCCGGAACATTTGTGTTCATTTGCACCCATTCACCTTTAGGCATTGGCGGTTTAGGCGGGTTAGTTGAACATGCAGATAGCATAAAAAGAGCAAAAATCACTGCTGTATATTTAAAAGTCATAAAACCCCCTTCGAATAACAAGCCCTTTCGGGCTTGTTATATTTAGTATAATTATTTATCTATGCTGAACTCTTGCTTGAACTCCGCTCGTCTACCCGCTTGCACAACTTTAAGATTTTGGTCAAAGTTGGCTTTCGCTAAGTCGAGTTTTGTTTTTTCGTTTAGCAGGTTATTTTGCTCAGTCTGAATCGCACTCTGATAATCAGCTTTTTCTTGCGGTGTAACTGCTGATTCAAGCTTTTCAGAAAGAGTATTTAACCTTTCACCACGTTTTACAGCCGTATTATAGGCTGTCTGCATGTTTTCCAGTTCACTAAGCAATGAATCATATGCTTTCTGAACTACAGGCTGATCAGACGATAAACCGTATTGAGAACGCAGAGATGATATATTGCCTGATACCTGATTAAGCGAATCAGCAGTATTTTTATTAGGTAAATAACTACTCAAGGTAGGATCATCAAGTAAATCCTGAACCTTAAAATTAGTTACCCCCTCATAAAGCCTCTTACCTTCCGCGATAGTTGAATCGTGTAGGTTTTTAGCTTGCTGATACTCTTTCACCAGTTGATCATATTGTTGTTTTGCCTGTTGTAGCTGTTGAACCATGTTCATAGCACTTGCGGCATCAAAAACTGGTATTCCTGTTGCATGGGCTGGCAATACTGAACCACTAAAAGCCAAAGCACATGCGAGAAATACCTTTCTCTTATTAAGCTTCCTCATGCTCATCCTCGCGCTTGTGTTTCCTGCGGGTATTTTCTTTCAGGAAGATTGGAATCCAATCATTAGGATTATTGGAGCCAATCCGTTCAATGATGGCCTCTGCTGCTTTCACTCCGTATGTATCACCGGAAAGAATTGGCAAATGCTCATCAAAGCCATGTAAATCCATACTGGCAAAAACACTTGTATTGGATTTTTTAATCAAGAATATGCGGCTTTCTTTAGAAAGGGCTTTCAGCTTAGTGAATTCTTTCCGTGTCAGGCCAATTTTTTTATAATCTTCAAAATTGGCGTTCGGATTAGGTAAAAGAATTCGCACAGAAGTTTGCTCATTAATTTCATTAAATATTTTACAATTAATGGCGTCTGATGGCTGTTGTGAAATCAACCAGACCATTTCATATTCCATACGTCCAGATTTCAACGAGGATTGCATTTGAACCTGAGTTAATGGGAAATTAGCTGGTTTCCAGAACTCTTCGATAGAAAAGATTGTCCATCTTCCTTTCTTAGCTGGATTTAATTTCATTAAATCTTTATAGAAAAACAGCGCCGCTAACAACACCTCAGTAGCAGGGTGAGTACCGCCGTTCGGCTGTGGTTTAAGGATAACAGTACAATCAAATGCTACCCTGTCCATCATTAAGGGATCGAACACATTTTCAGGACTATCTACCGCCCAAGAATAGCGCCCTTTACGGCTACCATCCCCAAATGCTGACCATTCGCGCAATCTGTTTTTCAGTGGGGAGTCAACTATCATTTGCAGTACATAAGAGAATCGCCGTTGTTCTCGCGGTTCTTCCATTACCGCATCTACGGCACGAACTATTTTGGCGCTATCCCCATCATCCAACGTCCCATCGGATTTGATCGCTATTCGTTCTACCCAATCGTAAAGGAACTGTTTTATTTTCTCCTTAACTCTTATCGCCAGCCCTTCCTGTACTACACCAAACTCATCTCGCGCAAAATCCTCTTCGTTGAGCTGGAAAGGATTAACACCACAATCTACCCCCTCCGAAAAAACAAAGTATTCAGCACCAAGCATCATCATTGGCAATCGCATTGACTGCTTGTAATCAATCCCAAATAGCATGGGGTTGAAACGATCACAAAATGAAGTTAATGCAGCCTGAAACGTTGTCTTACCCGCACCTGTAGCACCGAGGAACAAGCCATGACCAGAAATAGGCTCGCCAGTTACATCTTTGTCAGGCTCGCTATCATGTGTTGTCAGATAATGAATACCGCCCTGCTGGGTTTCGACTGGCATCATTGCCGAACCATCACCCATTGGGTTTCCCGTTCTTTTACCAACTGAGAAATTATGAAGAGAAAATTGGTCAGCAAGGGTAGTTGTTGATCGGATGGAATGAAGCGGCCTTTCTTTAGCATCAGGAAGCGTACTGGTGAAAACTTCCTCCTGCTCGTCAGTTGCCCTTAATAGCATATAGCCAGCGGCACTAAATCCAGATTCAACCGTAATTGCATTATCGTAAGCTTCTTTGGCTGTTTTTCCATAAACAGCAATCGCGCCATGATAATCCCCTAAAAACACCTCTGCATTCTGCACAAGGTTTTTAATTGCATTTATAGCTGCATACTCTTCATCAATTGCAGCATCAGTTGATTTTATTTTATTTTCTTGACCATCAATTTTTGAAATGGCGGTCAATTGTCGTGTGTAGATATAAGATTGTGTGAATGTTAACTCACAAGGAAGAGTTAAAAGGAAATCCAGCGCAGCGGCTTTAATTTTTGAAGGGAATGAACGCACAGTATATGAAACAACATATCTGTCTTGTGCATCATTTGTATTGCGGATTAGTGCAATGTCATATCCCATATAACGCTTGCTACTGGTAACTACTTTATAGAGTGGATCTTCTACAAATGGAATATTTAGTTCTTTATGATTAATTAGCCATGAGAGAAAGTTTGCAGACTCATTCTCATAACCATTAATACTAAGCACAGACACACCAAATGGAGCACACATTTTTTCTGACATCGTGATGATTTGCTGCATTTTCTTAATGCCATCATCAACATTACTGCTTGAATAGTTATATACAAGGGTTATGTAATAACTCGATTCGTAGTAACGCCCCCCTGCTTTAAAGCGCTCCATATATTTGTCAGAAAAGCCTTGAATGAAATTATTGCTGAACTGGTACTCATCGTTAACAATAACTTCCCGCTTATCAAGGTATGTCCAAAGCCCAAGATGACCAGCTAAATCTTTACCCATGCTAACCAGATAAGTTCTGAACTGATTATATTTAATATAAAGATCATCATCATCAGCCAGCTCATAAGGATAACCAGCCATCTTAATGGTTGCCATCAATTTGTTATCACCGATTAGCGTAATAGAATCACTAACAGGATAAGTATATTTTGGCAGTTTAGGCTCAATTGCTTCACGCTTGCTGTTTTGCGCGTTTGATTTGCTCATGGATTTCACTCTCCCCATTTTCCGGTTCTAAAGAAGGGCTGATTTGATAAACCCCGCCGCCACTTTTTAATCGTTGAAATTTACCAGCAACTTTTAATTGAAAAACTCGCAGCGAATCCATGCTGTTTAAACAAATAAGTTTCACAATAAAAAAGATGATCAACGACGGCAAACCAAACAGAAGCCCTCTCGGATCATTCAGCGAAGCAAAACCAATTACCGCGCCAATCATCGCCGAACCTAGTAAAGCAACAGCCCAAACTAACGGGACTCCGCCCATATTTGGCACGATGTTTAAAACGTTCAAAGTAAGATGTTGAGTGTGAATAGTATCTTCTTCATCATTATCTATGTCCGCCATAATACCCCCTTCGTATTTATATAAGGCCGCTATGTTGCGGCCTTCTTTGCTTATTAGTTACCGCCGAGATCCCAGAACCACACCGCCAGAGCAGGAAGGCCAGCAACTACAGCAACCTCAACAAGAGCCAAGAACAACTGATTCCAGCCAATTTTCTTTAGCTTGAGCAAGAAGCCCTGAATCAGCATGTAAACCGCCGCCCCTGCACCTAACAGGCTATAGATAACCGTTTGAGCAGTAGAGATCCCCGCTTGAGCACCACTAACGCCGCCAGCAGCCATTGCGGAAAGCGGAGAAACTGAGAACACAGCAACAAAGAATGCAAAGAAGAAAAATTTCATTTTATTTGCTGCGTGATTTTTATTTTCCATAACGTACCCCTTCTTATTTTGAAAAATCATTGAAAACATCCCAAGCCGCTTTTGGCTGCGTCTGTTTTACTGTTCCGGTATTAATATCAGCCACCTGATTTTCTTCTGGCTTCTGAAATACTACCCCACGCCTCATGGTAACGCTTTGAGTAGAGACTTCGTTTTCACCCGAACCCGTTACTGGCTTCATTGCAGGTACTGCATAAATTTTGTTAACCGCTTTATTAGAACGATCAACGTAGCTCATACCATCCTTTTCTTTTTTGAACCCCCTTGTAAAATTATTTGAGTAGTAACACGATGCGGCAGCACGTAGAGCATCCTGCTCATCTGGATATTTACCACTTTCAAGCGCACGATAATAACATTTCTCAAAAATCTGAGATGCAACTTTAATATTTTTGCAAAAATCAAAAACTGTTTCGTTAGTCAACCCATAGGATTTAAAATTACCTACATAAATTTGACCAAGCCCAGCAGAATATTTTTCACCCTTTGAAGCAAGCTCATTAACAAAATGGATTGCCTCATTTTCGTTCTTAAAATAGTGCGATGTTTCTTTTGTAACATTCGCCACTACATAAGGATTGAATCCAGATTCAACAGAAAAAATTGTTTTCAGCGTAACCGGATCAACATTCCCTCCGCACTGCATCAGCAAACCAGCTAATGCCGCAGTTGTAAGAACCATAAAACCCCCTTCACACGTTTTTATATTTAATATAAAAGGCGACTATTGGCTAATACTTTCGCTATCCATATTGTTAAAGAGCTTGTTAGATGAATGGATCATCTAACTCTGGCGGTAAGTCTTGATTTAGCAGCATCAATAACGGCCTTACTGTCAGAGAACTGGTCAAGAACCAGTATCAAAAGATTCTTCTTATGTATCCCTGTTTTTTTACTAAGGTTACTCATCCTATAATTTAGGTAGGCGTCCAATCGAATCGACACACCTACTGAACAGTAACCCTCATAAATATCTTGAGGATTTAACCCACGAAAGGGATTGATTTGGCTAAAGTAGCCATCATCATTAATGGTGACAGTAAGAATCGCCTCTATCAGATTCTTCTTTCCTATCCCCTCCCCTACGCTGATTGAGCTAAGTACCTGATTTAACTTTCCATCCAAATCAAGACGAACGCTCACCGATTTATAAGACTTTCCCTCCTTTTTATCCTCATAGAAATGAAGCATCTAAACCCCTTAGTAGTTGAATACTCAACCACATAAAAAGTATACAATAGCCTCACTCTTTTGGAAATAGTTAATTTAACTATTTTTATAATGGAACGCTATAAGAACGATGCCAAAAGCGTCTACATGTGAATAAAAGTAAAAATCCATTTTATAATCAATCCTTTAAATCACAGTTTTGGTTAGTGTCTACCTAACCTTTCTTTGTTTGGCTGAACTTTAGCCTGATAGAAAAGAATACTCGTAAGTCAGACAGGAAATCAACATGATAAATGTGCTTAATTTCTGAAATCTGATCTATAACATTTTGAATATTGCAATTAGAAATTCTATTTGCAATTTCTTCAACAGTTAAGCCACAACAAACCATAGTTAAGCACTGGTAAAGTGAAGGTTCAAGCTCTGGAAACAAATTTGCATACCGTTCTGGTTCTTTATGCAAAGTAATGCGTAGATCACAAACTTGCTTAACTTCTTCATAATTATCAAGTTGAAACTTCACACGAATGTTTTCAATATGAGCATTTACTGTTTTTTTAGAAACAGACAATAAATCCGCCATCCTCGGCGGCCTAAGTCCTGATGAGTGGAGAATTAAAGTTACCAGCTCTGTGTTGGTAAGCTCAGGGAATATACCGCTAATTTTATCGGTATGCTGCATGAGGTTTTGTTTGCTGAGCGGATTTATATTATACAATTATCATTCCTCTTATTTGCGTGCTTTCCGTAGCTTGCGATTTTCAATTTCTTTTTCTGTAATATCCACACCATCTTTATTTCCAATGATACGATAATAATTACTTTTTTTGCGTAGATAGGCTAATGATAACAGTTCTTTAGAATCGTACTCATTAAGCCGTTTTTCATAGTCCCTGATCAAATCAAGACATTGAAGCGCCCAATCACCCTCTTTACTACTCCCTTGCAGAACGCGAGGGCGACGGGGCAGCTTAGGCGGCTCCGGTTTTACTCTCAAATATGCCTGATCGTTTTCAACAATATAAATAAAAACAATATCTGTTACTTTCTTTCCGGCACTGATAGTTTCGTATTTAACGGTTAAATCGGTAGTACGGTTAATAACATCAACAGCGGGATCAAGAACCCTAACCCTAAAGTTTTTAAAGTCCTTGTATTTATTTAATAAACCAGCTCTATCTTTCATCCAATCAAGAGCAATTGGCTCGGTAGATATGACGCCACTTTTTTTAGCTTTATATTTATCAAGATTTCTATATCTGGAAAGCCATGAATACAATCTAAACGCAAAAGGCGTATCTAAACTTGCCATATTGAAAACGTTCATTTGCGTAAATTCATTTTTAAGCTCGTATAAAAAAGGGCTTACTTCTTCTGAAAATTTCAATGTTACATCTGCGCCTAAATTAGCGCCATAACGTATTGAAGAGAACCAATATCTTATTACTTTATCAACTCTATTTTTTTTATCATTCCAGTCATAAGTAATGATAGGTTTTGAACCAAGTGTTTCTGAAACGCTTTTCAACTGGTTGGCGCTGTTCGACATATCAAGCTTATACATTGAACTATATTCAGATGCAGTTAAAACGATCTCCGCAGAAGTTTTAGCTCCCTTACTTTGGATTTTAGTTAACGCTAACCAAAGCAAGCGGATTTCCGTGAGGGTAATATCATAACTACCTTCGATTAGTTGATTTCCTTGAGTCACTAGCGCATCGTCAGCTCGGCTAGTGTGCCCTACCAATCCACGCGCAACAGAATCACGAATTTTCAT
>NC_010695.1 GCF_000026185.1 Erwinia tasmaniensis Et1/99 | reverse complement strand
CGATCCCCACTTGGTGTAGGTAAGATAAAAATCTACACCTCATAGTAATGGTGTAGCGATTTTTGTCAACTACGCCTTTGCTGTCGTGCTGTGTATATTGTGATTTTTACTACACCTTTCGGAGATTATTTATGATTTTTACTACACCAATTATGATTTTTACTACACCTTTAGGTGTTTTTTTTTAATTAAATCAAACGATTAAAAACACTAGAATAAAGAAAGAATAGAAAAGATAAAAAAGAATAGATCCCCGCCTTGTGGATAACTGCACGCCTGAGCCAGTTGAGCGATATGATAAAAGGATGTCGCAAACGCTGTTTGCTCCTCTTCAAAACAGACCTTCAAATCCTGGAAACCGAGGTAGCACCCTCGCAGGCTCGGGCAAATCGCTGAACATTCCTTTTGTCTCCGACCGTCCAGCACCTGAACCAGCTGTTCTTTCCGTGAAATTCAGTTCGCTTCGCTCACGGCTCTGGCAGGGGCGTGAGCGAAGCGAACTGAATGGCGCTACAGGCGATTTTCACTGACAAGGGATGGGGTTTCAACTGTGGGGGGAAGAAAAGCCCGCTACGGGCTTCTCATGGCGTTTTACGGTGGATCAGCTATACAGTGCTGTCTGACTTTTTGCTGTTGAGCAGCTCCTGCCCCCTGATTTTCCAGTCTGACCACTTCGGATTATCCCTCGACAGGTCATTCAGACTGGCTAATGCACCTAACAAAGCAGCGGTATCATCAACAGGCTTCCCCGTCTGACTGTCAACGAGCCCTGACATGATGAGCAGTCCGGCTGACTGGTACAGCGCATTGTCACGGGCTTTACGTGCGGCTTTTGCTTCTGCCCGCTTCTCTGCCTGAATCAGGTTCATCACCCTTGCTCTGGCTTCCTGTGCTTTCTCTGCTGCCTGCTCTGCCTGGATAAGCAGGGACAGCGTTTTAACATCCTGCGCTGTTTTATCCGCTTTATCCGTCAGTATCACCATGAGTCTCTGCTGTTCATTCGGCGACTTTAATCCGCGAATATACTGCACCCTGTCTGCCGCCCATTGTTCATGTTTTTCGCTTTTCGCCATGACTGTTTATCCTCTGAATATTAATGGGATAATTATGCTCAGTGATGGCAGAAGAGGTCAAATATCGGTAGAATCACTGATAAGCTTTTATTATCAGTGCGCACTTAGACGTTTCTCCACTTCGCTGCGAAACGGTGCGCGCCTTCCGCGGGATAAAAAAGCATGGCATCCTATCATCTCAGCGTAAAAACCGGCGGGAAAGGCAGCGCCTCTCCTCATGCCGCTTATATTGCGCGTGAGGGAAAGTATGCCCGTGAAAAAGACTCCGACCTTGAGCATAAAGAATCCGGCAATATGCCCGCCTGGGCGGCGCATAAACCAGCGGAGTTCTGGAAAGCCGCTGACACGTCTGAACGTGCCAACGGCTGCACCTACCGGGAAATTGAGGTTGCCCTGCCGCATGAGTTAAAACCCGAACAACGCCTTGAACTTGTCCGCGATTTTGTCCGGCAGGAAATCGGCGACCGTCATGCGTACCAGTTTGCTGTCCATAATCCGAAAGCCGCGATAGCCGGCGGCGAGCAGCCACACGCCCATATCATGTTCTCTGAACGCCTTAATGACGGTATTCACCGTGACCCTGAGCAGTATTTCAGACGGGCGAACAATAAAGAGCCGGAGCGCGGCGGGGCTAAAAAGGTGCGTTTCGGGGAAACGCCGACCGGACGTAAAGAGCACCTTGTCGCCCAGCGGGAACGCTGGGCTGACCTGCAGAATGAGTACCTTGAACGGTATCACCATGCTGACCGTGTTGATGCTCGCTCCCTGAAGGCGCAGGGCATTGACCGTGAGCCGGAGCGGCATCTTGGGGCGGGACAGGTACAGCGTTTCGATACTGGCCAGTTACAGGCCATTCTTGCGAGCAGGGAAGCAGAAAGGCAGGCGCAGCAGTCCCGTGATGAGCGTGACAGTGTGATTGACGTGACCACCTCACTACGGGAAGCCCTCAGTGAGCGGGATAATGTGTCCGTTAAGCCGGCGCAGGAACCTGAGCCGGAAGCCGCTGCCGGCATAACCTTCGATTTTGAAAAAGAGCCTGACAAGCTGAACGCACTGGTCAGCGATGCGATGAAGGGCATACAGGAAGAAATCGACCTTCAGTTCCTGGTTAATGATGCGATGGCGGAGTTTCAGGAGATTCATCAGGAAATGGAACGGCAGAAAGAGCGCATTGCGCTCGCTGAAAAGCAAAGACAGCAGGAGAAAGAGCGGCTGCGCATTGCCGAACAGAAACGACAGAAGCCCGATAAGGGCTGGTCATTCTCACGATAGACAGGATTTTACATGAGCGACGAGATTAAACAGATTGCCGCCCTTATCGGGCATCATCAGGCGCTGGAAAAGCGAGTGAACACGCTGACTGAGGAGTTTCAGGCTGCCTCCGCACAGTTACAGCGGCAAAGCGAAATATTGAGCAAGGTCATTCGGGAGCTGGACAGTGCGTCCGGTAATATGACTGAGACGGTCAGAAAATCCGTCATCTCCGCCATGGATCAGGTTGCGCAGGAGTTAAAACAAGCCGGTATTGAGCAGCAGAAGCCCGCCGTGAATGCCCTTAATCAGGTAGTGAAGACGGCTAATGACTCCGTTAACGCCATGCGCCGTGAAATGTCGCGCTATACGTGGAAGTCCGCGATTTATCTTGTGCTGACGATATTCTTCGTCCTGGCTTGCAGTGTGACGGCACTGACGTGGTTTATGAATGACGGGTACAGCCGGATTGCTGAAATGCAACGGATGGAAGCGGTCTGGCAGAAGAAAGCCCCGCTGGCTGATATATCGCGTTGTGACGGGAAGCCCTGCGTTAAGGTGGACACTAGCACTACGTATGGTGATAAAGGGGATAAAGAGAATACCTGGATGATTATCAAAAAATAAAATAACGGAGCATTACGCTCCGTTATTTGTTGATGTCGTGACTTACATAGGCAGGGAGATCGAGGCGGTTTCAAGCGATTCGCCGTCGTTCAGCCGGTTCTGCATGTCGCTGACGAAGGCATCCATCTGGCTGTTGGCAAAGAATTTAATTCCGACCAGTCTGACATCCTCATTCTCATCAATCACAATGCGTTCCCTGTCATTCAGGGTTTCGAGCATCCTTTCTTTCCAGGCGTCATCCAGCAGGCGGTCATCCCCTTTCGGCTCAAGGAATACCTGCCAGTAAGCGTTATCTGCATTGCGCGTCAGTATCATGATGAAATCCGGCATAAAGCCGCGCACGCCGCCGAACTCCGTGAGCTTAAAGCGCGTTGACTGCTCGTCATTACGCAGCACGTAAATATCGTCGTAACGCGCTCTGAGCTTCGGCATAAAGGTTTCCAGCGTTTTCACCAGACGATGCTCAAGCTGGTTCAGTATCGCGTTATCGTACACGTACCATTTTTTACCGATGGTCTGTGCGGCGGTGATTTTCTGGTTAATGACTACCGACGGGTCAATGTGCAGGCTGTAGTCTTTAATCACCTCTTTCACCGGCTGGCTGATAAAGCGGTACGTGCCCTTCACCTTCTGGTCATTGCGGCGCACGTTCTCTGAGAGACGCAGCAGAACGGTTTCCAGCAGGTGCAGCTTCTCTTTTGCCGGCACGGCGGAGAAATCCAGCGACTGCGGCACGGTGACGGTGATTATCAGTTTCCCCAGATAGGCGTCACTGCGGATGAACTCACGGATACCGGTCAGTTTCGGGAAGAATCGTTGCAGATTGTCCAGGGCGTAGAAGCTCACTCTCTGCATCGCCTTGCGATAAAAGCGCTCGTCCAGTATCAGGGGTTCAGGTTTTGTCATCCCAGTCGTTGTGCCCGTCAGGTTGTCCAGCGACTCCTCACCGGCGGTCTGATACGGTATCTCAAAGCGCGTTTCCAGCGAGTAGGTTTCCCAGTTGCGGCTGCTGCTCTCAATCTCTTCCACTTCGTTAAAGTACAGCCTACCGGTCTGATACACGGCGGACTTTTTAAAGTCCTCTTTCAGTCTGGCGTGCTCAATCGTGCCGCCGCCGTCCTGATGCACGTCGATGTCCGCCTGCTCAAGGGAGGCGTGCAGCGTTTTGATGTACGCCGGCTCATTGATGGTGTGATAGTGCAGTTGTTCCAGCACGCTCAAATCCTTTGCGCTGGTATCAAACCGACGGGTGAAGCTCCGCTTTCCGTCATACATGAACGGGAAGTAACGCGCACCGCGCCCGATAAGCTGCGCCTCGCTGTCCGTGCCGGTTTTGCTGCTGCTCGCCTGCTCGCTGATGCGGACGATATCGTAGAGGTTGAGGACGTCCCAGCCTTCGTTGACCTTCGCCACGGCGAAGACGGCTCTCACCGGATTATCGGTGTTTTCCAGCGTGTTCAGCAGAACGGGGTTTTCTTCCAGCAGATCTGACTTGTTGACGTTCAGCAGGTTGAAGTCGTTAAAGTCTTCCTGGATCTGCCCTATAACCGTCACTAAATCGCTGTCAGCGTAACGCTGAATCACTTTGTGCCAGATACTGGTGTCAGAGCTGAGCTGGACTTTTTTATTCGCCATATGGCGTCTGACGCTCTCAGGTGTCATTGCCGCAATCAGTTGCGAAAACTCCTCCTGCTTCACCTTTGATATCGCAATCTTGTTCGACTTGAACAGAATAACCGGCTTGAAGCCGGTGATGCCGTTATCCGCTGCCACCAATTTGCGGTACTGGCTTAACAGCACGGCATCGAGCATCTTGTCGCCGTCGTTCTGATTCGCTTCCAGCAGCATGACCTTTTTCGAGTAACCGTCTGACATGAACTGCTTCAGGTCATACTGATACACCACCCTGTCACGGTATTTATTCCCGATATCTTTGTTCGCCAGGTCAATGGTGGCGGTGTACTCGAACAGGCGGTTATCCGGTCGCAGAGCGAGGACGTTCTCAATTGTGCTTTCCCAGGTCTGCTCCTCGTTTTCCGGTGAGGTTTTCAACTTGCCTTTCGCTTTCGTTCCGGCGTTGAAGTGATGCGCTTCATCACCGAGAAGGACTAATGGGATTTCTTTCAAATCCTCGTAGGTGATGCTGTTCTCACGATAGCTGTTCAGCTCGTCGTGCATCTTGTGGATGGTTGAGAGCTTGAGGTAAATCGTGTTGCGTTCAGGCACAGACGGGAACGTCTCCACCGGTGCGATGGTGATTTTTTCCCCGTCGATTTCCAGCTCCTGACTGAACAGGTACTTCGGCGACTGCGGGTTAAGCAGGTTCTCACGGGTTTTCTGGATAATCGCGTCGGTATGTACGAAGAAGATGAAGTTCTGATACCCGTACTCTTTAAACAGATAGAGTATCGTCCCCGCCATCACCATCGTCTTTCCGGCACCAGTTGCCATGTGAAACAGCAGATGCCGGTAATGCAGCAGCGCCTCTTCACGTTTGCGCTGCGTGTAATGCAGGTAGCGCAGCGCCCCGTGCTGGTACGGGCGCAGGGCATCCTTCAGGTTTTCCTGAACGTAGCCCGGTGTCTCATAGTGGTCATGGAACAGACCCGGTTCATCAAACTGCTTCAGTTTGTTAAACAGCAGCTTCTCGCTGCCGGCTGACTTCGGTGTCTTCGCCATGCCGTTACTCCATTCCGTAGAAGCTGCGGGTAAAGGCTTTATCGCTCTCTGAGATGTTCAGGTCGCTGTCATCCATATCGGAAGCGTTCACGTAAAGCTGATTTTTATCGAGGATTTCAATCAGGAGCTGCTTCTGCTCATGCAGCTCCAGTTCGCTGAACGCGACTTTGCGGAAAATGCCGTCCACCTCATATTCAGCGCAGAGTACGTTCTCCAGCGCCACCTGATAGTTGAGATGCGCCTCTATTTTCATCACGGCAAAGAGTTTTTCCAGCTCTTCTGTGGACTGTGCTTTCTGGATTTCATGAACGAAGTAGGCGTTCAGTTCCATCAGCTCGGTGTAGATAAAACCGCCTCCTCCCTGCCATCCCACGTCTTTTGAAATACCAGTTTTATCACCATTTATAACGTTCACCATTCTAGGTATGCAAATATCCTTTATATAGTCCATTTGTTCTATGCCAATATACCTACGCCCCATTTTGTGTGCGACGGCACAAGTTGTGGCACTACCCAAATGAAAATCAAGAATTAAATCATTCTGGTTAGAAAAGTGATTTATTATTGTTTTTAACAAAAATTCTGGTTTTTTTCCACTTCGAAGCTCAACACCTCCCTCATGTCTACAGTTTCCAAAATATGATGCTAAATCATAAAAATTTTCTATTGGGGTGGTGTTTTGGGCGTTCTTGTTATTTAATTGAGCTGTGGGTACTCCTTGGTAGTACTTTCCCTTTGTTGCACTTTCTTTTTTGGGTCCGGTAAAGTATCTATAATCAAATCCATCATCACCGATTCCATAGACTTTATATAACACACCCAACCCATCTGTTTTCTTCCTGTCGCTTAGGAAATCCCTAAAAAAACGACCGGAGGAATTGCCATCTAAGATAGAACCAGTTGCCCATATTTCCTTTAGCCCAATCTCAGAAGGTTCTTTTTTCAATACCCTATATGAACTCTCATCAAATATGATGGTTTTTTTTCCGCCTAAAACCATCTCTTTTCCATCTTTTAACTCTTCAATGTAATGTGTGTATTTTTCGAACCCTTTTTCTGTCTCATTTAGGTTTGGTTCTGCCTTATTACTTTTTCTATATATATGAACCTGCTCAATCTGTTTGTGAAAGCTCATGTCTTGCTTTAATGTTTTGTTCGCATAGCGTACTTGGATATAGAATGTGTTGATATAATTATCAGCGCCAAAAACCATATCCATAAGAACTTTTAAATAATGACTTTCTGAGTCGTCAATATGGCAGCATATGAATGCGTCATCACTCAATAGCTCCTTAGCAGACTCCAGCCTATTTTTAATGAAAGTCAACCATGTTGAATGGTTGAACTTATCATTATATTTGAACCCATCCGAACCTGTATTGTATGGAGGGTCAATGTAAATTAGCTTTACTTTTTCTTTGTGAGTTAACTTGAGTAAATTAAGCGCAATAAGATTATTTCCTTTGATGATTAAATTATCATCAACGCTAATTTTTGTTATCTTTGAACTCTTTCCGTTTTTATCATAACGTGCTGTTTTTACTAAGGCTTTAGGTGAAAATAATCTATCTATTTCATCGGCTGCTATATTTTCATTATAATAAATCTCATTTTTACCACAGTCTTCTTTTGTCATTCCACCTTCAAGAAAACAATCTTTGAAGGGAAAGTCAAGAACTACATCTGAACTGTAATCAAGATATTTCCCTTCGCTCGACAAACCCACTTTGTTACGATATTTTGTGAAACTATTATTCCAGTATTCTTTGTATTTAAGAAGGCTGCGCAGCTTGTCAAAATCAAAAATTAAAACCCCATCAACATCAGTTCCATAAACGGATTTTATTTTTTCGTTAGTGACCAATGCCTTGATTAGATCTGGCTGCTTTTTACTGATAGCTTCACTCACCATTGAGCGGTGCAACTTATCCCCGTTCCAGAATTGAGGAAATGCTTTTAAAACCTTGTTCAGTTCTTTGATTAATTCGGTCTGCATGTCATGGCCTTATGACTGTTAGAGATTGAAATGATTCTAAGGTATCGCGTCCGATGCTGGAACCTGACAACGATTACACTGGATACAGTTGCGGAAAAATACACCCAAACAGGTAGTATTTAACATAAGAGTTCTTGCGCGCACCACTGCAACACCACTCATCGCCAAAACCCGCCGGAACGTCCAAAAGCGCGGGTGTTGCCGGCCAAAAACGGGCTGTTTTGGTGTTGCCGGCTTGTTATCAGAATCGCGGATCCGGTTTCAGCCGGTTTGCCGGCTGAAACAGCTATTTCTTCCAGAACTGCCATGATTTTTTCATCACCGGCTGCGTGGCAGATTCTGGTGTTGCTGGCAGTTTGGATTCGATTAGCAGCATGGCTTTTTTAAGGCTGTCGATATGGTCATCCTGACGCTGTATTTCCTTATCTTTGCTCTCCAGTAGCTGTTCTAACATGGCGATTTTTTGTTGCATTGCTGCAACAGGTAACTCATTTTCTACTGTTGCATCGTGCTGCATTGCGTCGTATTGCAACGCCGTTGCAGGTGATGCAGAGATAGCGCCAAAAACACGTAGCAACTCTGATGTTTCTATCTTTTTTGAGCCTGTTGCATCTGTAGATTGCGACAGTTTCCCTTGCTTAATGTAGCGATGTATTGTTGCTCTGTTTTTGCCAGTCAGTCTGGCTGCTTCTGTTACAGATACCAGCGCCATAGATACCTCAGAGTCGTCCGTACTTGGCTAAAATTTTCTCAAGGGTTGTCTGTTGTTTTGAAGAAAGCCATGAGAAAGAGCCATTCAGGTCGTATTTGCTTTGCATGTCACTCAAAAATTTAGCTTCAAAACTGGTTAACTGAATTTTTGCAGTGAGCGCATCGTGTAATATTTTTCCTAGCCCACTATGTAGACTAGATTCTGGTGTAGTAGCTGCTGATTTTGTCGATCTAGGAATGGATTCCTTCGCAAGTTCTGAAACAAGGTCGATCTGTTTATCTAACTCAACCTGAAATATAAGGGTATCTGCGGGCCGGCCTCGTTTTTCAATGGATAAATTCATATTGCTATGACTGTTTATATCTTTCATAGCAGCCTTCAAAACCCAGCGATTAAGCTCTTTAAACTCAGGGTAGTTTTTATCAAGCATTAACATGAACTTAAAGTCTTTAAGACTTATTTCTATATTTGCCTTATGCGTTTTCCTTTGTGTTAGCTCCTTTAAAAGCCATTCATATATGCGCATAGAGTATTTATTTTCAAAAGACTTAACATGCTCAAGGTTATACTTAATAAATCTCTTTATTTGAAATAGATAGGGCAATATATCTTCACTAAAAACTAAGATTAATGATTGTGTTCTACGATTAAACTCAGCCAGATTAACCCATTGGAAAATTCTCTTAGAGACGTCTCCAGTCGGATAAATGATCTCTACGGTTCGAGTCATTAACTCACTGGTTGCACTGTTTAATCGATGATAAGCGTTATCAGCTTTTAACCCCATCATCTCTGCATACTGCTGATAGGTGAATGAGACAGTACGGTCTGCTCTTGTAGGGTTTTCCACTGTTGGATTTAGTAATGCCACACAACACAAAATCAGTTTTGTTTCATGCTCGGTTAAATCGTAGCGACTCATAGCTAATTCGTTAGCTTTAAAAACTACCAGCTCAGACAT
>NC_010693.1 GCF_000026185.1 Erwinia tasmaniensis Et1/99 | reverse complement strand
AACTTTTGACGCCATGCCGCGCGGCGGTTTGCCGTTGAAGGCAGGTATGTGGTTACGGTGAGTCTTGGGCTGCCCTTTTCGCTGCGCGTTGGACTCGCCGCGGCGTGAGGGGCGCCATGCGCCGGCCGTGGCCGCATCAGGGGCATTGAAGGTGATAACATTATCAGGCACCGCGTCCCGCGCTTATGTTGCGCAGAAGGAGTGTGTGCCGGGGGGATTGCAGTTTTCCGGGCATGTCACTATACTCCCCATATAGAGCAACAAACTCTATACGGTTTAAGTGGGCCCCGTTAGTCTTCTCCTGAGTCGCCAAACTGAGGAAGATTATCGGGGTTTTTGCTTTTCTGGTCTTCATTAATCAGTCAGAACCAGACTCTTGCCACCTTTCGGCGCGGCAAACCAATAACTTAACTATGAGCCAATGTATCACCAGAACTTCACACAATCAATTTCCGTGAGTAGTCACTCTAAATATTTACGCTATTCATGCCTTTAATAAGGTGTTCGATTGCTTCAGCCTGCGTCAATCCGGACTTTTTACACATCTCATCCAACTTCTGCTTAGTACTGTTATGAATAAAAACGTTTAGTGGAGAATGTGTTTCTCGCTTGCGGGCAACTGAGCGCATCTTGCGCTCCCTGGCAGTCAGGGGCGCTTTGCGGGAAGGATTTACCTCAGATTGAGTTGGGTTATCAGTCTGCGGCATACGTGCCTCCAGCATTTCTAAAACGAATTGACTTAGAATACTACAGATCCTTTATATCAGCGACTTAAGTTTAAAGTAGCGACCAGAATGCGTTGGCGCGCACTCTGTCCGGGGAAATGATGAAATATCTGTAGCTAGTTAATAGGCAGATTGTTTGTCTGTACCGCCCTCCCAGCGTGACTGCCAGTGCGCCAGATAGGTCTGCGCAAGCGCCGGTACGCCCCGGACAACCAGCGCGTTCTCAGAGTTGGCGTTCGCGGCGCTCCGCGTGTAGTTAAACGACCCGAGCTCGACGTTCTGCCCGTCTGTGATGATGACCTTGTCGTGCATGATTTTGTACTGGCCGTTTGTACGCAGCGGAATGCCCGCACTGATGACCACGTTCATCGCCGCCCGGCTGACAGTCCTGACCGTTCAGTGAATGACATGATGGAAGCTCCGGTAGTCTGGAGTACCGCACGCCGCGGTCAGCGGGCGATGACAGGGGGCACACACTCTCGCAGTGGCCGCGCTCATGCCCTTGAGTCAGGTGTCTGGGAGACATCATGGCTCCCTTCCCGCTTACCGGTGGCTGACTGGCAATCGGCCTGGCGTACCGGCACACCTTTTTTCGATTAACCCTGACCAGCGTGTGACTGCACCTTTGACGCGCACCTGGCTATCCGTAACGGGGATATTCGGGACAGAGTCAGGCTCTGCGGCGTGGGACGACGGCGACGGCGCGCCGCGATGTTATGGCATTCGGTTCTCCTTACAAAATGCAAAGAACAGGGGCTTCTCCGGGGAAAAATGTGGCTGTAGCGCCGGGTGCCTCCCGGTGCGCCGGACAGGCCGAAAAACACCGGCGCGGCGTTGTAGACTCAAAACAGAGTGAGGTAATTTCCGACCTTGCCGCGTGCGCTGGCCGCATTCGCCACAGCCTGAAACACGCCTCCGGGGAAGGTATGTTTCAGGCTGTGCCCGTACGCCAAAGGATCAGGCAGCTTCAGGGCGGGACATATATCCCGGTCGTGCCGATCTCCCGGCGTGGCGTTCATACCAGAAAACCACGGGCCGGCGCGCTTCTTCAACGAGTCCAAAGCGCAGGGCCGTTCTGAAGTTAGCGCTCTGGCGGTGAGCGCGCTGCACCTGCTCTGAGAGGAGGGTGCGGAAGCCCTGCACGCAGGCGTGCCCCTTCGCCGTATGGCATTCGCGGCAAACGGGTATAACCCCGCCCGATACGAGGGCTTCGCCAATATCCTCCGCATGCCAGCCCCGGGAGGGAAGTATCGAGCCACACAAGCCGCAGCGGCAGTCGAACGCCTGGCGGAGCGCCTCTCGTTGACGTTTTGTCAGCTTCATTTTATTCCTCGGTATAGATTGTCAGGTTTAAGCAGGACCGGACTGGCCCACCCGATGGGTGGGCCAGGACAGACTGCTCTTTGTCACTTAACGTTTTGTGTCACGTCAGGCCAGGGATGCCCGTTCACGCCTGCGGTTCGCCCCGGGGCCTGCCTGCTGATACGTCGAATTTTCACGTAGGGGTATAGCGTTGACGCGCCACAATTCCGACTTTGCATTGTCCCGAACGGTCCTGTCGCCACAGACGACTGAACCGCCACGCCACGGCGTCCTGACCGGATCTGGGCGGGTTTCCCTGACGTAGAACAGGCCATGACGGAGCCTCCGGACATCTTCCACACATCGTGGAGGTGCGGGCAAGAGAGGACCTTGAGGTCAGGGAGTAACGGGCGCATTGTTAAAGAGCGGGCCTCAAAAAAAGGCGTAGAGGAACCCTGCGCGCCCGATCGGGCGGCGCATAATAGTCAATCCAGTGAACTGGTGGTGAGGAACGACCGGTGGCGTTATTAATCAGTTTTTATTGCTGTCTTCGGCAATGAATCGGAGTCCTGGTGTAGCGAGGTCTGTAAATGATTTCAGGTGGTCGTCAAGGCGAACATATGCTTCTTTAGTATTGCTTCGACCGGAACGGTCTGCGGCCTGGCTCAGCTTTTTCGTCAACTCCGGAGTCAGTTTAAGAAGTACCGACATCCCCTTTTTATTAAAATGAGCAGGCATAACGCATCCTGTAAATGAGTGTATAGATTGTGTAAGCAATGTATGTATTAAATGCGATTTATCCTAAACCTGTACCCCCCCCCCCCGAAAAATGGGGTTGACATTGTAAATTTATTTTGAATCGTAATTTGATGTGGGATTTGGAGTTATTGCTACGGACAAAGCCGTGTGCATGAATAGTCTGCTAAGTACTACTATTCTTAATGTTTGTGAGGAATGAAGCCCTAAATTAGATTGCGCAATTTTGAGCGATTCTTTAACTGAATCTAACGATACACCTCGAAGATCCGAAATATCGTTGTAGCTACATCCTGTGCAGAAAAGACAGACATTGGCCAGTTGTATATCTGTTAGCTCGGGAAAAGACTTGCGCAGGGGGAAAAATTGACTAGGATCGACCGCAGCCATGATGACCTCTCTTACAGGTTAAATTGGTTAGCTGGTTGTACAGGCCTCGAACCCTGTGCAATCAGCGACTGAATACTTCCGTCTCGCTTATGTCGAGTCTATCGTTCTCCTCATGGTCGTGGTAAATCCCTGAAAACAGGACGCATGTCTTCATCATCCATGTACCGGGGTTCTGCCTGCCTGAGTACAGGCTGCACGTTCCGGTTTCTCAGGCTGTCTTCTGTCGCATAGACGCTGGCCATCTGCCTGGGATCGCTCACCGTAAATACATGGCCGTTGTCTTTGATAATGTTTCTGACCACACCGGAGTACAGCACACGGTTAACGGCTTTCTGTTCTCCGGTCACCGTCGTGCTGTCCCCACTGCGCCATGCCGTCAGCTCCGCGGCAAGATCGTTGTTGTAACGGTCAGACTGACTGTCGGAGGCGGGATAAACCTCTACCCTGTCACCAAAATCGGTGACAGCAGGCTCACCATTTCGCAGATAGCTGACCGTACCATCCCGAAGCAGACGCGTTTCATGCTCGCTCGAGTTAAATGTCGGAACGTTGTCTCCCGGACCGTAATGAATGACGGCATTAGGCTCCGGCCACCGCTCACGCTTGCGGCGTTCTGCGCGTTTTTCACGGTACGCCCAGCCGCGCATCTGGCTGAGCGCGGCTGCATTACCGTTCACCGCTTCACGTTCAACCCATGACTTCCAGCTCAGCGGACGGTTTTCACCGCTCTCCCTGAGAGCCTGACGCTCCTCACGAAGCTGAAGCCGCAGTCTGGCCATCGCCTGCATTTTCTCAAACTCAGCAACACGGTACATCAGCTTGCGCATCAGCGGATCCCTGACGGTGTCACGCACCCGGGATTTCACCACGGCGCAGTGTGACGCTATCTGACGGAATCGCTCGCCACCCCGCAGATCGGGTTTCTCCCAGCCGCCACGATAGGCATCATAGCGTGCGCGCAGAATGTCACGCGCAATCGCACGGGCCTCGCGACGTTCAAGGCGTGCCTTCTGGTCGCGCACGTGAAGCTGCGGCATATAAAATATATCGACCAAGAGCATACCGGCCTCGTGGTCATCCGGATCGGAAGTCGGCGGCGCAGGTTGATACTCACCGCAGCGTTGTACCATTGACGCGTGGCTGATGCCGGGGTGTACGTCAGAGGCCTTGGCGCTAACGCCCCCGGGATTAAGCAGGTCGTAAATGGCCAGCCCGCCGTTCTGCTCACGCAGTCCAAGTCCGCGTGTATAGAGCGTGTTGTGCAGGAGGTCCCAGCTCATTTCTCCCTGTGCAATATCATCGGACAGCATCTGACGCGTCTCGCGTACGGCATAGCCGTGCAGGCTTTCTTTGTCTGAGAAGATTTCGCGCTTCGCGGCGCCGCGTGGAGCAGAGGGCATGTCGCGATGGGTACGGTGAAGGTCACCATGTTCATCCATATACCAGCTGCCGTTGTCCACCTTAAAATCAAATTCACGCTCCAGCACGCGGCAGCATTTTTGCAGCGTATCTGCATCGTTCCACATATTCTGCGCGGCAAATGTTTCAGGATGAACGCGGTTAGCCGATACGTGACAGTGCAGGTTGTCGGTGTCACGGTGAATGGCAGCAACGTACTGATGTTCTTCCATACCCAGCTGTTTGAGGCTGTAACGGACCGAGCGGAAAATCGCATCAGGAGAGGGGTCTTCGTCACCCTGCCACGAAAGGATGAAATGATATACAGCGTCTTTGCAGTGGCGGTTCTCGGACGCCGTCAGGTTCATTTCTGATGCAGCGGTCTCCAGTGACCAGCAGTTGGTTTCACACAGCACGTCACCGGAGAGCACGCGCTGAATGCCCTCGGGTGAAACGCTGACAATCCTGGCTTCAGGAGCGGCACTTTTACGTCCGACGTAGTCAACCAGCTGACCAAATCCGGGCGTGGATACATAGTCTGAATCCGGCGTATGATTGGCATGGCCGCGGGTCAGTACGTCATTGTTTTTATTTTCATCACGCGTGCTCACGTAGTTGACCAGCTTCTTAAAGCTGGTCTTCCTGTCACGACGTTTTGGCGGGATGATGACGTTCATCAGCTTTTGAGATCCTCTGCCGGGACCGGCGTCATGTCCAGTTCGTTAATCGCATGTTTGATGCTGGTCAGAACTTCTGAAAATTGGTGGCTGAGTTCGGTCGTCATGCTCTGTTGCATCTGGGTGTACAGGTGTTTCTGAAGCCCTCCCAGACGCAGCAGTTCTTTCATCATGCGAATATCGGTTCGCACCATGATTCGGCGCTTAAGAGCGGTGCGGCGCAGGTACTCAGACGTCGTCATCCCTGCGGCGATGGCCTTTTTTTTGATGGCATCCGCTTCAGCATCCGTACAACGGAGCTGGATAAGAGCGTTCCTTTGACGTTTTTCACTTTTAGCCATAACTCAACCTTTACACTGTACCTGGGTCTCGGGGCGGAGCCCTGAGCAGGTCGTTTTGGCGTTGCTGTCTGCGTGCAGACGGTAACGACAAAACATTTCCTGTCCGGTCTTTTATATAAGTGGTTGTATTTTGCCGCTTATCTGGTAAGAAGTAAACCAGTGTCATGCGAGGTGAGGGTAGCAATAGTGGTAAAAATCCAGCAGAATCGGGCTTTATCATTGAGAAGGGATAATGGCATGGCGGTACGTAATTTTTTTACGCAAGAGCAGCTGGATGAGGCGGGTGTTATCGTTCTCCTTTTCTACAGCCTTATCTCGCGGGGAGAGCGTCTGTAAATCAAGGATGGTAAACGTTTCTTCAGAAGGTAAACGGTCAGGGTGGCGATGTTTTCAGAATTCATGCTGAAGACCTCTGTGATGGTATGGCCTACAGGCTATGCATAGACAAAACGACGTCATGAGGCCGTTTTTTTCCAGGCCTTTCTGCGTATCAGGCGCAGATTTTTTGGTTATAAATCACCTTAAAATCGGTGTATTCCGTTCCATCCTGCAGCGGCTCAAGCCGCACCACGTTTTCCGCAACGCCGTTCATGGTCAGCACGCGTTCGATGCCTGCGTGCCAGTCCTCCGCCGGGTTCAGCGGGAACCAGAGGTTGTTATTGATCCCGCTCAGCAGCGGATCGCAGCAGACATGCATGCCGCGTCCGTGACGGGTGTTATTACTTGCCGTCACGGTCAGTTCGCCGCGCACCTGACGCGTAAAGGATGCGCGCACCAGCTGCGTCACAACGTCATTCCAGCACCAGTTTCTGTCGTCCGGGACGGCAATCTCGACGCAGCGAAGTGACTTACAGCCTGCGCGTGCCATGCTTTGCGCAAGCTCTAATACAGAAGGCTCACCGCAGCTGGCGCCGGTGCCAGTGATCCAGTTGCCGTGATGAAAAAAGGCTTCGTCGCCGTTGTGCAAGCGGATAAATGTGTATTCACCCAGCACGCGGAGGATGTCATTCTGCGATTCAGGGGACGGTGCAAAAGGTACATTCAGCGAATTTGCGATGATCATACCTGCACCTCCATCTGGTGACGTACAGCGCGCATGAAGTGCGTAAACTGTTTCAGGGTCATTTTAGGTACGCGCACGCCACGTCCGCTGTTGAAAGTTTTTACAAATGCCGCTGCCTGTGCGAGGATTTGCGGGTCAAAAATCATATTACTCTCCTAAGTGTCTGGTCTTTGATGAGGCAGCCAGCTCCAACTGGCCGCCGTAATGAAGCAGGGGCTACCCTGCTTTTTTTACGCCTGTACGTTGCTACCCTCCTCAAGCTCAGCGGCCAGCCACTGGCTGGCTTTTAAGAACGCCGTTTCACCCTGAAGTCCGAAATGCGCCAGTGCTATGCGCCCGGCTTTTTCCCAGACTTCCGATTCATCAGCCGGAAGCACCATCTGATTTACCGGCACCCGCTGCGTGACCGCTGCGGCTAAGTTGTTCAGGATTTTGGTCATAAATTCCCGGCGCTGGCCCAGCGTCATCGCGACATCATTCAGATCTGTCAGTACCTTCAGCTGGTCAATTAGCGGCTTAATCACACCGTGGCTGTTGATGAACTGGCGCATCCCGTATCCAGCGTCATATTCAAAACTGAATGCGCTTCAGATGAAACTTCCCGACGGCTCGCGTACGACCAAGCGAAAGTGACTGCCCTGATCGTCATCAATGAAAACGTTGCTGAATGCTGCCGTTACGTTCAGCGCCTTTTCACGCGTGAAAGTACCGTTACCCAGCGCCGCTACGCAGCGCATTTCGGTGGTTGTGCCGTTCTGGGTTGAAGTCATGGTGTGCACCTGTCTGAGATTAATGATCCGGCTGACCGCCGCGCGGTGCCCGAAAAGCCCTTCTCTGACGCGGGTTTCTTCTTCCCGGTTTGGCCTTTCGCGGCAAAGGGTAAAAGAGCAACGACGAAGAGAAGGCATAAAGGGGCGTTTCAGGCCGCCACGCGGGCTGGCCTTAAAGGCCCGGCGGGGGTTTGCCGGGACGGTGAAAGCGACGGCAAAGCCGGCAGCAGCCCTTGAACATGGACATCAGCCCGAAACCGCTCGCGGACGAAACCCGAAGGGGTTCGGTGGCGCTTGGCGGCTATGCCGCTTAGCGACATAGGGCTCGACGACCCGGCTAGCCGGGGAGCCGAAGGGGGCCCACGCTGTTGCTGTTGCAGCTGTGAGCATGATTCTATCGGTGTCGGAAAAAAAAACGGATCTGAAAACGACATGCGCTGATTCAGTTTTAAGCTTGCAGATCATATGCAGCCGGGCGGGGGATGCCCGGTGCGCCAGCACCGGCTTTTACTGGCCCGCAGGACGGCGGTGTTGACTTCCCGGTACGCACAGCACAAATAAAAACCGCGCCAGAAGGCGCGGTGTGTGGGCCACTGTCGCGGCATTTACTTGCAAGGCCGGTCCTGAACGGAAGCCGCCAGCACACCCGCGTGCAGGTGTACGCCAGAAACGTCCGTGGTTTCACGTGCTTTGTGCAGGTCGCAGGCGGCCTGCATGGATAACCAGAGGCGCGCCGCAATACCCAGCCCCGCTTCCAGCCGCACCGCCATTTCAGGAGTAACGGACGCCTTTCCGCTGGCAACCTTACTCAGCGCTGAGGGGGACACGCCCAGCTCTTTCGCCAGAACGCGCAGGCCGATATTGTTATCTTCAATGTATTCGCTGATCAGACCGCCCGGATGCGGGGGATTGAACATAGCCATCAGTGGTAGTCCTCAAGGTTAAGAATATAGGCATCGCCGTCTGTAAATTCGAAGGTAATGCGCCAGTTAGCCCTGACCGTAATCGAGAACAGGTTTTTTCTGTCGCCCTTCAGGGGGTGGAAACGAAAGCCCGGATAGTTCCTGAATTCATCCGTGGAAAGCGCTTCATCAATGACCAGCAGGCGAAGCCGGATGCGTTCGGCGTCCTGCGCCTGTACGCCGCTGATATCGCCTTTTTCAAACAGCTTCTGTAATCCTTTGTGCTTCCAGCTTTTAATCAATTTTCAGCTCCGCGTTTCCTGTCAAGAAACAGTATATCATGTGTTTCCCATCAAGAAACAGTTATTTTTGGGCAGCATGTTTCGCACGCTCTGCCCGCCGGAAAACGGCTTCCGGAAACAGAACGGTTGCCAGCTCCCCCGTCAATGGCAGCGGACACACCTCACCCGCCGAATACAGAAACTCATCAAGGGCTTTCCCACTCCGGCAGCGGCGCGCGTATTTCGCTCGGGCGCTGGTAAATGCCCCGGTACGGTTCAGTGCGTGCACACTGACGCGGCTCCTGCCGCTCAGCTGCTTTATCAAAACCTCACCTTTCTCGCCGGGAGAGCCTTATTACGCTAACGTGGCGGGGGAAAAACTGACGGTGGCCACCCAGGATACGCGGGACATCATCGCCGCCGCAATGCGCGGTTTGGAACAAATCTGGCGTGACGGCCATCGTTATGCGAAGGCAGGAGTTATGCTGGGTGATTTCAGTTCAGGTTCACTCGCCCAACTGTCGCTGTTCGATGATACCCCTCCCCGTCCGTCGAGTACTCAGCTGATGTCGGTGCTGGATCGGGTAAACAATTCTGGCATTGGAAAACTGTGGTTCGCCGGACAGGGAACCTCACCCGAATGGCAGATGAAGCGTGAAATGCTTTCTCCCTCATGGACCACGAGATGGAAAGACATCCCGGTCGCGTCTATCAAATAGCAGGATGCTAATGAGTTAAGGTGGATAACGTTACGATAGCCTAAGCCTGTCATTAATTCTTTATATCAATAAAATAAAAATCTAAGCCATAAACTCAATCTGTTAGGAGCAGGTTATCACCTTTTTCAAGACCTGTGGCAATCAAAATGTAATCAGCCGAGTTGATGAGTATCGTAAGGGAGCAGTTCACAGGACTTGACACTCACTGAGGCAGTTTCACGTGTTAATGTTTTTATTTAATAAATATAAACATTTTGGATAGTGAGTACGAACCTGAAACGGTGTTCTTTTTAACAGGTAAATGGCGTTTAACGGACCACATTGTGCATTAACCGATTCTGAAGAGGACATTTCGTGTCTAACTTGAGTTTCTTTCGACTAAGCATCAGTCACCGTTCATGCGAGCGTAAAGTTAAAGGGTAAAACAGGCTGGCGGGTAGCAGTGTAAAAAAGGATGAAGGTTAACATAGCGCCTGTTGTTGTCGTTTTATCAGTGTGTTCTCGCCATCTTTCTGGCAGCCTCTCCCCAATCTAATGACATGGTTGCACAGAAAAGTCCTGGTGCCCTCGCCCTGGCCAGCATCGTTGCATTTTTACCCGACTTATTATTTTCCACTCATCTTTTTTATAATTCATTGTAAAAACTGTTTTTTCGGCAAACACAGAGTCATCCAGTAATTCTGACTCTTCAATTTCAATAACTGCTCTGTCAGGTGATTCCCCGCTATTTACATGCTGTATGACTTTTAGGTTTGAGGTGTTCACCTGAAAAGACTCATCCATTGAGTGTAAATCCATCTGAAGCGGATAATTGTTCCCGTAAGATTTATTGGCTTGTTTAGCACTTGTATTCTCACATCCGTTGATTGACATAGTCATAGCACATACCATCATCTTGATTAAAATACCTTTAAACTTCAATGAATAACCTCCCCCGGAATAAATTTATTTTCTTAATAGCGCTTTAGATTGTAGAAACGTTTTGTTGGCAGTATTTAGCCGCTCGATATATTGTAATTTTCCTGATACAGGCCACAGGTATGTGGCCTGTAACTCATAGCGTTCCTGCCTGAGGCCGAACACTCTTTATTTAAGCCGTTCTTTTATGAAAAGCAGGCCATCACCGTTTCTGCTCTGGGCCATCATCTTTCTTTGCTCTGGCAACGAGACTGTCAGCCTTCTCACCCGTAGCCTGAACGGCATCTTCTGCTGTGCGTTTGACGCCGGCCGCTGCATCACTGACCGTGGCTGATATGCCGTCTTTTTTTTCAGACAGGGAGCTTACGACATCCTCAGCCTTTTCTGCAGCATCATGGCTTACGTTTTCGATGGCGGTTTCAGCCTCTTCTTTCGCGCCTGCCATCTTTTCTTTTGTTTCAGACAGGCCATCATTCGCCATATCTTTCAGTTTACCTGCGGCCGCGCTGACCTCATCAGCCACGTCGCTAACTAAAGATTTACCTTTGTTTTTCAGTTCATCCAGAAAGCTCACATTCATTCTCCTTTAAATGGCCGGATTGATATCCGGGTGACATTATGCGCGAAAGTGCATGGAGGCGACAAGTCCAGTCAGGATTAACGCGATAGTCACGGGGCACCGTAACCCCGGCGAATCGCTTCCGGTCTGACGGGTTTTACCAATCTACCCCCGCCCTGCCAGGCCACCCCGCTTAACGCCATGAAGAAGCCTCCTTGCGCCGTCTGGGTGGTCACAGCCCTAAAACTTGCCAAAGCACTGCGAGAAATTGGTCGTATTGAGTGAGCGCTGTATATGCTTGACGGGTTCCGCGATCCTGCACTGCGTGGACAAATACAGGCGGGACCGAATAAAGGTGAAGCCAGTAACGCCCTGACACGTGCGGTATATATGCGCCGGCAGGGAGAAACCAGGGACCTGAAACCCTAAAACCAGGGCTGTCACGCCAGTAGACTGAAGCCGCTGATGCAGCGTTCTCTCTGTTGAATACCACGTATATGAAAACAGCGTTCGATGCCATCAATATTAAAGGGCTTCAGACCAACTAACAGTTGCTGTCGCATTTGTCCATGTTAGGTTGGGAGCACATAAATCTGACAGGCGATGATATCTGGAAAAGCCCCCGTATACCGGCATCCGCTAATTACGGCCGTCAGAGCACACTCGCGTAACCGAAACGCGTGGTAGGCTCGATTAAGCGAAGCGCCGTTATCCGGCTGTTTCGCGGCTCATACGCTCGGTTCATGTCCGGCAAGCTGCCTGGACTGGATGAAATCCGTGACGAATGCCGGTGTCGGCGCTGTCTGCAGACCCGTTACTGGAAGGTGCATTTTGCGAAGAAGACCCTGGGATCCGGGCACAACGTGAAATATCTTAGTCTTTATCTGAAGCGCCCTGTGCGGGCATCGCGCCTGCACCACTACAGCGGCGGCGGGGTGATAATCACTATCTTGATCACCCCACGGGGAAACATAAATGAAAAACCCTGAGTCAGGAAGATATGATAGGACGTCATATCAGCCAAATTCCGGTGCGGAATTTTAAGATGGTATGGTACGTCACGCCAGCTTTCTGGCTAACCGTAAGCGGGGGACGTACTCCACCGAGTGTATAGAGCCCTTGAGATGCAGGCCTGGGAAACGGAGAAGCCCGGATTGGTGGTGCTGATGAAGGGCTTTATGCGTACGGACCCGTACAATACATCCTATCCGACACCCGTCTGCGTTTTGCCGGTGCCCGGGCAGGTAGCCATGCAACGAAATTATTGCCGGAAAGGCTTCGTCACATAGAGAAAAAAAAATGGATAAAGATGCCTGTTCAGGATAAGCGTGTCTGAAGAAAGGATTTAAGATAAAAAATCAGTGAAATTAGCTATTTCACGTCTTATCACGCGACAGTAACCACCATATACGAATTTATATCGTCATTATTCATGGTAAGTAAAGTCAAAACGATGCTATGTAGTTTCCCATACACACAAACAACAGCGCTACTGAAAGCTTTATTTCATGTGTCTGGATATAAAGAACGTCAGGGTGTTATAAGCGAAAACGCCAATCATAAAGAAGAAATTTTAGGAGGTTCATCAAGCGACTAAATGTATCAAATATAACTTCAGGTTCATTACGACTAAGCAGTCGCTCATACTAAACTTATATGACTTTCTGGTTATCAAGCATCTCGAGTGATCATCCATTTACAGCAATGGAGATTTCAATGTGAAATTTTATTACAAAACCCTTTGAAAACATGAGTTTGATAATGAAATCCTCACGGAGGAGAAAAAATTTCACCATGCTATCGCAGCTTAAATTTTGCTCACAAATGAGATTTACTCCGGAGATTTCACATTGAAATCTCCATAGATAAAATCAGCAAATCATAGGGTTAGAGAAGAAGTGTGGATGGAGGACATTTATTTGTTCAGGTGAGCAGAAAGTACGTTACCAATAGCTTCATCCAGCGCGCTCTGAACTTCAGGTGCCAGACGGTTAAATTCATAACTGAACGTTCGTCCTTTTGTTTTCTTGCGCGCAAATCGGTTTTTATCGCCGAACTGCCACAATGACGTGGTAACTGCCTTATCCCTGGATAAAGGAGTGCCCATAACCAGTGCTTCTTTGCGAATTTCCGCAATCAACTTGCTCTTAACCTCATCATCTGCCAGTGACTCATCAGTATGGATCTCTTTCAACACGTCAGTAAGGTTTGAAAGAAGCTCGTCCTGAGTAATTCCTTTGCCAGAAAGAAGCTCCTCAGTAGCCAGCAGTGTTTTATAGTCAGAAAATGACAGTACAGCCTGTACTGGAAACACGGAGAGGAGATTGGTTGAAACGCTGGCAGCCTGAAGCGCACGGGTCACCGTCGCTTGCGAAAGCCCCTCTGATTCTGCAATTTCTTTCTGCGACAAACCGGATGATTTCAGGGTTTGTAAACGCAGACCTACTTCACGAATGTTATGCTCACGAGCGGTCTGAATATCCTTCGCCAGAGCGCGGGCCTCTGCCGAAGTCAGGGGATCGTCAGTCACAAGGACATGCAGATCGCTCCGGATAATCAACGCTGATGCACGGCGGCGTGAGCCGTCCAGGATCTCAATACCTTGTTTGTTACGTACCCCAATAGTCGGGAAGAACTGCTGAAGGCGTAGTGTTCGAGTGATGTCCTTCAGTGATTCGGGAGTCAGGGCCGACTGGTCACGTCCGTTGTTTTCCTGTACAACGTACGTAGTGGCTTCGACGTCGGATGCGGGTACTGTTGTTCGGGAAAAGAGGACCTTTCTGCCAGAGGACAAGGTAAAAACCTGCTGAAACTTTTCGGCTGATGCTTCGCTCTTCAGGACAGGGGCGCTGAACGTTCGTCCAATCGTATGACGCGGCTTACTCATCTTAAACCTCAATTAATCCGTAAAAATTCGAGTCGGTCAAACGCTGCTTTAGCAAAGTCTTCAGCTGCTGAGCGGGCGTTTTTAAGCGCCTCACTACTGCCCACATAAGTAGAGGGGTTAGCTGAAATAACCGTATCAAAGGACTCTCCGCACCGTTCAAAACCATCAAGACGCGGAAGAGCCACATCAAGCATTTCACCGCCAAATATCTCTTTCGCCAGGCTGTGGCACATTTTGTGATCCGGCTTATTGGACAGCTTTGACATAAAACCAATGTTGGCCCGCAGGCGACATTCACATCCTGACGATTCGATGATGCTAACAAGCTCAGGTAATCTGGTCAGGTATTTGAGTGTTGAGTGAAAGTCCACCTGGGCAGGGGGCACCGGAGTCATCAACACATCGGCTGCAGCAATCGCATTATTCAAAAACGCATCAAGATGAGGGCCACTGTCGATGAAGATCAAGTCATAGTCAGTCTTCAGTTTATTAATGATGTTGTCTCGAAGAACAGCGTGCGGATTTTGGCCCGGAAGATGTTCTCGACACAGAGATTCCCATCCCGATGCGATAAACGCATCATCAATTGAGGCTGGAATGACATCAACACCGGGTACAACGGATTGCACGACAAACTCATTCAGAAGCTCTTCACGGGACACGTTCTGAAGCATTGCCTGAGCCGAAGTTGTTTCCACCACGCCAACGGCTCGGGAATGGTTGAGGAACATCGTTGCCGAAGACTGTGGGTCAAGATCTACGACCAGGATACGCAGGTCTTCAAAAAGAAGGTGTGGATGGGAGCGCATGCCGTGAGCAAGGGAAACGGTTGAAACAGTCTTCGATACACCCCCTTTGAGATTTCCGACAAATACCGCTAACGCTTCAGAATGCCTGTCACGGTATTTTGGAACCCCCCTGTGGTGGTAAATATCAATGATATTCTGGAGATTCATGGCATATTTTGTTGAGGATCCGGCTGAACGTTTATCAAATTTATAGCCATTCTCCTCCATTTCGCTTACTGCGTAGTCTACGTTGGCACGTGTCAGCTTAGGGAGCTTTGACAGGGCTGCTTTTGCGTAAACCTGGAAGTAAACGTCTTCGTGCAGTTCCTGTTTCTGTGCACGGATCTGCTCTGTCAACGCGGTCAGCATCTTTCCTGCCCGAACCGCTATCTTTTCAGCCTGATGTGACGTAGCACTCATTAAGTAAGCCTTTTATGTAGAAAATCAACACTAAGTCAATAATCCTGCATATTAATCAAAAAATCAACATGTATGTAGATAATATGTTCATAACGGCTGTTAAGAGTTGAGTCCCCGGTATTATCCATTTCTGGTGAGAACGATTTCTGAAGACTAACCTGCGAAAGGGGCATAAATTTTTTATGCCCCTTTCGCAGGTTGAACAAGCCGCAGGCGCGTTAGCTGTGTTAGCACGAAAGTTATACACATATACAGGCCTCATTTTTAAAGAGATCTTTTTAAGATTATTTTTAAACCCTTTTTAGCCCCCCCAGAGGCCAGGGCTGATGCAGCCTGGCAGCGTGTTTATGTGACAAAATGCCCTGATGCTGTGACACTCTGCCCTCAATATGGGGTTTTATTGTGACAACTCACCCTCAAATCTGTGACAAACTGCCCTGAAAAATTAGTAAAAACACAGGGTTATTGACAACACTTTTTTAGCGTGACAACCTGACCACATGTCACAATAGCGGAGCATCCGACATCCGATGACCTCAGAATTAATCGTTGCTGATAAACCCCGAAAGGTGGGGCAGCGCATCGTACAGTCAAATGAACTGACTGAAGCTGCCTACAGTCTTTCCCGCGATCAGAAGCGTATGCTCTACCTGTTTGTCGATCAGATACGCAGGACAGAAACACACGACAGTGAGAATTTCCACGATGGTAAGTGCGAAATTGCCGTTTCACATTATGCGAAAACCTTTGGACTGACCTCGGCGGAGGCGAGTAAGGATATCCGAAAGGCTCTGAAAAACTTCGTCGGGAAAGAGGTTGTTTTCTATAAGCCAGAGGAAGATCTGGGTGATGAGAAGGGATATGAGTCTTTTCCCTGGTTCATAAAGCGTGCGCACAGCCCGGCAAGGGGCGTATACAGCGTCCACCTTAATCCTTACCTCATCCCTTACTTTGTCGGATTACAGAATCGGTTCACTCAGTTCCGCCTGGGTGAAACACGCGAAATAACCAGCCCTTATGCCATGCGCCTGTATGAATCGTTGTGTCAGTACAGGGGTAACCTGAGGTATGGAACCGTCATTCTCGGGATAGAATGGATGATTGAACGCTACCAGCTGCCACAAAGCTATACCCGTATGCCTGATTTCCGTCGTCGTTTTCTGGTTCCGGTTGTGGATGAGATTAATCGCCGTACCCCGCTAAGCGTAACTTATGTTGAAAAAAAATCAGGACGACTGACAACCCATATCGTTTTTTCATTTACTGAAGTGTGACAACTTGCCCTCTGGTTTTTCAGCGCTGCAGCAAATCCCTGACAGCCCGTACTCTTGCCACGCTAATTAATATCGCTTTCCACTGACGGTTCTTCATCTATGCTTCCCGTTCCCAGGGCATATCGTCACACCATGCAATGTGCCCCTTTTCAGGGCGGATTGTCACACTTTGGCTGACCCTGTACCCGGAGGTAGAATGCCGCGGTTGTCATTCCGAAAGTAAAGGGCAGTTTTTAAAATGGGGTCTGAGCTCTGACGGTGATTTGTTACCGTTTCAATGAACAATGATGAGTGAAGGTTCCACTCAATACTGAAGGCATTTTGTCACATTTACATCATCTGTACTGGCCGTGATACCTCTGTTACCTCTGTTACCTCTGTATGGATGATGAGGGTAGATTGTCACAGTCCTTAATCCAGCTGTATTAAGCGGAGCACCTGTGGTGAAGAAACTTTGAAGGCAATTTGTCACATGTAGAGAGATTCGGTTGTTGCCAGCGCAATACCCGCATAACCTCATTTATTCAGAAAAAGAAAGGCATGAAACCCGCCTTTACGCCGGTATACGGGAGGATATCGCCATGAGGGATACCCTGTCCGTGAGCCTGATGAAGGAATTATATAAGCTGACACCGAATGCCAGCACAGACACGCATCGCCGCTGCTACCGCTCTGTTGTAAACAGCGTGCGGCATTTTTTCTTGTATCCGGTGATTTACGACTGGGGGGGCAGGGAGCGTAGTACTGCCGCCGCATCGGAACCATCGCCGGTGAAGGGCACGGCCAGCGTACCCGCAAGCTCAAGTGCAAACACCCGGGTATAGACCTCAATCGATCGTGCATCCTTGTGGCCAACGAGTGACTGGATAACTTTCAGCGGCTGACGGTGGTAAAGCATGTGCATGATGTACGAATGGCGAAACGTGTGCGGCGTCACCGGTATTGAAAAATGTACGCCATCCGCCGCCGCCCGGTTGACCGCCGCCTTCAGCCAGTTGCGCATGGTTTCATCTGTGGCTGACCATATCGGTTCACGGCGCCTGGGACGGGCGGTGGCCATCCAGCTTATAACCTGATGCACGTAGCTCCTGTCACTGAGTGGTACCAGACGTACGGCATCCTTAGGCGGGCGCCCCCGGCGGCTTCGGACCTTTTCCGAGAGGATGCGCACAAAAGGTCGCGGGCCGTCCAGCACGAAAGACTCCGGCTGAAGGCTGCAGGCTTCCCCGATACGGGCACCGGTGTTCCACAGCGTGCTGAACAGAAAGTGGTGCTTACGGTCGGGCATATAGTGGAGTAATGCGCTCACTTCTGGTGCCAGCAGGTAGAAGGGCGTCACGCCGTTCGACGTCGCTATCCGTCTCAGGGCAATGGCCATCGAAAAATCTACGCCCGGCGCGATGCTCAGCGCACTGATGCGTTCTGGTGAATTCTGCAGGGCAACGGGGTTCATTATCATAAAGTTTTCACGTAGCGCGATCGGTGGATTTATGCGGCCATTTTCCCGCAGCCGGATGTCTGGAGCGAGCGCAATAAATCGCGCCAGGAGGATCCTGAATTTGGTTTTACTCGCAGTATGGAGGGTAATCCAAAGATGGTAAAGGATCCATTTTCGAACAAAAACGTCCTGAGCCCTTGAGGGGCGTGGCTTCAGGAGCGATCGCTAAATTTGGTATAAAAGGGGTAATCCCAAATATGCCCGGGGTGATTCCGGCTTTGATTCTGACTATCCCGGAGATGCCCAGCCAGAAAGATGGTGTGCAGGGGGAGCTAATTGTCCATAAAGTGGAGTATTTATATTCCCCATGAAGATTCAGTCTTTTTTTTGCTAAATAATATCACAGTTCCCCAGTGGCTCGCCGATAACACCTCCTGAAATACTCAAAATAACAAAGCATTATTGACGGCTTCACCAGGCCAGGAGCAATTATGAATTTTCTAAAAAACTACACGATCCGCGCTGTTCTGCTGTGGATTTTGGGGATCTTCTGTTTCATGTGGGGGGCGGTGGGCATATACAGCCTAAGCTCCCTAAGCCAGCTGAGCAAAGGGGATGCGGTCGGGCATCAGTTGATCGACCAGATGACCATCCTGAGTAAAGGCAACGACCAGTATTTCCGCGTGATTACCCGCCTGGCTCGCGCTACAGATTCTAGAAAGCCGCAGGATATGGATGCGGCAAAGCAATCTCTGGAAAATATGACCGCACTGCTGGCGGAGTTTAAGGCGCATACGCCAGGCCCGTTGGATAGGCAGTATGCCACAGCGGCAACGGAACGCTGGCAGAAGCTGCTGGAAGAGGGCGTCATTCCCCAGGTGCGGCTGGCACAGCAGCCCGCGCTTGACGACTACCGCCTTCATGCCCGTACCGTCACCCCGGCCTTGAGCCGCGAATTTGGCGCAAGCGTGGAGAAATTCAACACCGCTGCGGCGGCTAAACTCGATCAAACGCGGATAAACGGCGAGCACCTTATCAGCACCACCAAGACCGTACTGATTCTGGCAATGGTGCTCGGGATCGCTATTTTGCTGTTAACCGACCGCTATTTAGTCGCGATGCTGGTTCGTCCACTGAATAACCTGCGTGAACATTTCCGCCTGATTACCGAAGGCGATCTCACCCATACTTTACGTGATTTAAGTCGCAATTGCGTCGGCCGTTTGGTGCCAATGGTGCGGGAAATGCAGGACAGTCTGCGCGAAGCCGTCAGCTCCATTCGCAGCGGAACCGATAATATTCATCTTGGCGCGGCTGAGATCTCGTCTGGCAACAACGATCTCTCATCGCGTACCGAACAGCAGGCATCCGCGCTGGAGCAGACCGCCGCCAGCATGGAACAATTGACGGCAACGGTAAAACTTAACGCCGATCACGCCCGTCAGGCCAGTACGCTGGCGGATAACGCCTCCCTGACGGCAGGAAAGGGCGGCGTTCTGGTGACAGACGTGATCACAACGATGGAGGGGATCTCTGACAGTTCGAAGAAAATTGCCGATATTACCTCCGTTATAAACAGCATTGCGTTTCAGACCAATATCCTGGCACTGAATGCCGCGGTAGAAGCCGCGCGTGCCGGTGAACAGGGGCGTGGTTTCGCCGTGGTGGCCAGTGAGGTGCGCAGTCTCGCCCAGCGCAGTGCGGGCGCGGCGAAGGAGATTGAGACCCTGATCGCCGATTCAGTATCGCGCGTAAATAACGGCTCAAAACTGGTGGCCAAGGCGGGAAGCAACATGAAGGATATCGTGCAGTCGGTGAATGAGGTCACAGAGATTATGAAGCAAATCTCCTGCGCCTCGGAGGAACAAAGCAAGGGGATAAACCAGGTGGCTACTGCGGTTTCAGAAATGGATAGCGTCACCCAGCAAAATGCCTCACTGGTTGGAGAAGTCTCCTCGGCCGCCAGCGCGTTAGAACGCCAGACCGTTGAACTGACTCTGTCAGTTTCCAGATTCCGCCTGCCTGAAAGTTCTGAATCTGCGTTGCGGTCAACGCCAGCCGTTGTTAAGCCAGCGGCGGCGAAAGGTGCTGCTGGGTCAGGTGACGACTGGCTAGCCTTCTGATCAATCTGACTTGTCCAGCTACTAGTGTAGTGGTTTACTGAATTTTGCCACCTGAACAGAGGTGATATGCTCACCTCAGAACAACACAGGTGCTCCAATAAAAAGAAGAAAATTTAGTCCTGAATTCAAACGCGAATCCGCTCAGTTGGTTGTTGATCAAAACTACACCGTCTTTGATGCCGCTAAGGCTATGGATGTCGGTCTTTCCACGATGACAAAATGGGTCAAGAAACTGCGTGATGAGCTGCAGGGCAAAACACCAAAACCCTCTCCGATAACACCGGAAAAAATCGAAATACGTGAGCTGAAGAAAAAACTACAACGTATTGAAATGGAAAACGAAATATTAAAAAAGGCTACTGTAGATTCAATTGGTCAACGCAACAGTCATGTGAAAACATGGGGTTGCGGAGGGTTTTTGAATGAGACGGACATTTACAGCAAAGGAAAAAGCATCTGTTTTTGAACTGTGGAAGAACGGAACAGGCTTCAGTGAAATAGCTAATATTCTGGGTTCGAAACCAGGAACAATCTTCACTATGTTAAGAGATACTGTCGGCATAAAACCTAATGAGCGCAAGCGGGCTGTAGCTCACCTGACGCTGTCAGAGCGCGAGAAAATACGAGCCGGTTTGTCAGCCAAAATGAGCATTCGTGCGATAGCTACTGCGCTGAATCGTAGTCCTTCGACGATCTCACGTGAAGTTCAGCGTAATCGAGGCAGGCGCTATTACAAAGCTGTTGATGCTAATAACCGAGCCAGCAAGATGACGAAAAGATCAAAACCTTGCTTGCTGGATCAGAATTTACCGTTGCGAGAGCTTGTTCTAGAAAAGCTGTAGATGAAGTGGTCTCCAGAGCAAATATCAGGATGGTTAAGGCGAACGAAACCGCTTCAAAATACACTGCGAATATCACCTGAGACAATTTATAAAACGCTCTATTTTCGTAGCCGCGAAGCGCTACACCACCTGAATGTACAGCATCTGCGCCGGTCGCATAGCCTTCGCCATGGCAGACGCCATACCCGCAAAGGTGAAAGAGGTACGATTAACATAGTGAACGGAACACCAATTCACGAACGCTCCCGACATACAGATAACAGACGCTCTCTGGGGCACTGGGAAGGCGATTTAGTATCAGGCACAAAAAACTCGCATATAGCCACACTTGTAGACCGAAAATCACGTTATACGATCATCCTTAGACTTAGGGGCAAAGATTCTTTCTCAGTGAATCAGGCTCTTACCGAAAAATTCCTGAGCTTGCCGTCTGAACTCCGGCAATCACTGACATGGGACAGAGGAATGGAGCTGGCCAGACATCTGGAATTTACTGGCAGAACCGGAGTTAAAGTTTACTTCTGCGATAGAGTCCCTGGCAGCGGGGAACAAACGAGAACACTAATGGGCTAATTCGACAGTACCTTCCCAAAAAGACATGCCTTGCCCAATATACTCAACATGAGCTGGATCAGGTTGCAGCTCAGCTAAACAGCAGACCGAGAAAGACACTGAAGTTCAAAACACCGAAAGAGATAATTGAAAGGGGTGTTGCGTTGACAGATTGAATCTACAACAGCGCTCTTGATGTCAGACTCCCTGAACGGTTCTCGATAATCGGGAAACTCAGGGCGCGTTATCCTGTGGCCACTCTCTGCCATGTGTTTAGGGTTCATCGCAGCAGCTATAAATACTGGAAAAATCGTCCTGAAAAACCAGACGGCAGACGGTCTGTGTTACGAAGTCAGGTACTTGAGCTACATGGAATCAGCCATGGTTCGGCCGGTGCAAGAAGCATCGCCACAATGGCAACCCAGAGAGGCTATCAGATAGGGCGCTGGCTTGCTGGCCGGCTCATGAAAGAACTGGGGCTGGTCAGTTGTCAGCAGCCGACTCACCGGTATAAGCGTGGCGGTCATGAACACGTTGCTATCCCGGATCACCTTGAGCGGCAGTTCGCCGTAACAGAGCCAAACCAGGTGTGGTGCGGTGATGTAACCTATACTGGACAGGAAAACGCTGGGCATACCTCGCTATTGCTCTCGACCTGTTTGCAAGAAAGCCAGTGGGCTGGGCAATGTCGTTCTCGCCGGACAGTAGACTCACCATGAAAGTACTGGACATGGCATGGGAAACTCGCGGTAAGCCCGCAGGAGTGATGTTCCACAGCGATCAGGGCAGTCATTATACGAGCAGGCAGTTCCGGCAGTTACTGTGACGCTACCGGATCAGGCAGAGTATGAGCCGGCGTGGCAACTGTTGGGATAATAGCCCAATGGAACGCTTCTTCCGAAGCCTGAAGAACGAATGGGTGCCAATAATGGGTTACGTAAGCTTCAGCGATGCAACTCATGCAATAACGAACTATATCGTTGGATATTACAGCGCGCTCAGACCGCATGAATATAACGGTGGGTTACCACCAAACGAATCGGAAAACCGATACTGGAAAAACTCTAACTCGGTGGCCAGTTTTTGTTGACTACTTCACCGGACGCATCTCGCCCGGGGGAATACCCAATCGGGTATGGCTTACGGATGGCTGGCCGATGTATGAATCACGCCGAAATGGAAAGCTGCACACGCTATTAGCAAACGTTACACGCAGCGCATTGAACGGCATAACCTGAATCTGAGACTGCAATTGGCAAGGCTGGGACGAAAGTCACTATCATTCTCAAAATCAGTAGAACTGCATGACAAAGTCATCGGGCATTATCTGAACATCAAACACTATCAGTAAATTGGAGTCATTACCCATTGCCATAACGTTGTAACAGTCTCCATTAAACACCTGAGAATAATTTAGCTTTCTAATGATATAAACTTCGTAATTCTATAAAAATAGAATTAATTTTTTAATATACCGATAAAGTAATCAGCAATACCCTCGCCTACCGATTGGAAGATAGTTACTTTTATTTAGCTTATGATAGTATTCATAAAAATAGCATACTATTGCTTGTTTGTTGGAAGTAAGGCAAAATTAGATTTTTCTTCTAATTTATTAGAAATTTTTTTATTGCCACCTAAATTTATCGATAAGAAGATCATTTATGCTCAAAAAAAAATACAGAGTTCGGACTTTACTTATTACACTAACGGTCGGTAGTGCGATTTTAATATCAACATTGCTAATGTCTAGCATTATAATCTACCAAAACAAAAATATGGAGAGAGAAATTTTAGAACGTAATTTGGCATATGCGCTAAAAATTACAGATACTTTCAATCAATACTTAAGGCTCGCTCAACTGGAAATTGATGCTTATGCTGATGCTGTAAGAAATGTCAACAACAAAAAACAACTAAATTTTGAACTAGAAAAAATCAATAATAGAAAAATTCTTTTTAATTCTGTAGAGATAGAGCAGGACATTGATCGCAACTTACATGAATCATATCGTAAACTTAACTTTAATGATGAAAAATACCAAACGAATTTGATAGAAAGAAACGTAGGTGGATCAAATTACCATACAAATATCCTCTACTCACCCGTTTTAAATTATTATATTATCTCCATATCAAAACCTTTTTTAAATGGTAAGGAATCTTATGAAAAAAAAATAGTTGGGAATATATTTTTGAATAAAGAGAATATTTTTTCATACCTGATACCCACAGAAAAACTAAAGAATGAAATTAGCATTGAAATATTATACCCACCTGAAGAAAACATATTAGGCACACGTGATTTTTCTTTAGGCGACCAATTCCTATCTAACAAAAAAAATAAAGAAAATTTAAGAGAAAATGAATTCGGAAGTTTTTCAACGAAAATAGAGGGTAGGAACTATTTAGTTGGGTTTTCAAGTAAAAATGAAATGGGTTTTATTTTTCTAGTTTCATCTCAATCGGAATCTTTCTCAGGTAAGCTAATATCAATTGCAAAAGAATTTTATATTTTTTATTTAACTATCATCACCACTCTTGCAGTATTGACAATTTTTTTATCACAAAAAATAGCCAAGCCACTAGAGTGTATAGCATTATATGCCGATGATGAATGTTCAAAAATAGATAGTCTTGAATTCGTTAAAACGCAGTATGCGGAGGCCGAAGTGATTAGAAAATCATTGCTATCCTATGTAAGCTCGATGGCTGACAAAGTCGAATATTTGGAGGGGGAAGTAATGACGGACCCTCTAACAAATTTATATAATCGCCGCGGTTTTTATTTTCACTCAAAATACTATCAGGAAATAAACCTCCATTCTGTGCTGTATCTAGATATAGACTATTTTAAAAAAATAAATGATACCTATGGACATAATACTGGAGATGCTGTGCTGTGTACGATTGCGATAGTTCTGAAAAAAAATTTCCGTAAAGAAGATATACTAAGCCGTTTCGGAGGAGAGGAGTTTGCTTTTTTACTACCAAGAACGTCAGCTAAAAATGCAGTAAATATGGCGAAAAAAACACTAAAAATGATATCAACAACTGAATTCCCTCATAGAGAAAAAGTTACAGTATCCGCAGGTGTATCCATTGTCAGTGAAAAAACAAAAGGGTTGGAAAAAGCATTAATTAAAGCAGATAAGGCACTTTATTTATCTAAAAAAAATGGCAGAAATCTTGTGACATTCTTAGAATGAAGAGCATGCAGATCATCGGTTTTCATGTAAAAATTTACCGTATTTCATCTGATTTATGGTTTAAGTATAAATACACATCTTTTAGTTTCGTGCACTTTTTAATTTTCGCACTACTTGTTCATCAGTCTGTATTCTTCCTGTGTCAGATTGTTCAGTGATTGAGGCGGACATTAGCAGTTATATTCGGGCAGCCACCTGTCGGTAATGTCAGGTTCTATTAATCTTCTCTGGAGGATTTTAATCTGGTGAAGAAGACAACAAGACCTGTAATTTCGCCGCGCGTGGGTTGCGGTATGTTAATCGACCTGGTCCGCCAGCGTAGGCAGGAGTAATCTGGACATCCTAGTTGGCTCTTCATGATGATAAAAATGAAATCAGTATATTCCTGCTCTACGCACAGCGTGAGGAGAGAATCACAGAGATAGACGAGCCGAATAATATTGGGGATGACAACGTAAATTTTTTTTTGCCACGTGATATCGCTGCAGGGCTAGGAGCATGGTGATCTGCTCCTAACTACGGAAAAAATTTCGATGTATTAAAAAAAGCCGCAACCCGACTAAAATTACAGAATACACCAGATCCCGAAAGGGGCAATCCTTGAAATAACTACACGATCCCACTCTGGTTAAGGTAGGGTTGGCCGATGCCTATGTCCTGTGTAGCATTGACATCCATGTTACACAGGCATGGTATAATAAAAACTATTTTTCCACTTTACTTATCAATGAATCTAGTAAATCTACGTTTATACTCATATCCATATATTTCTTGTTCGTTGGGTTTTTTATCTCAATGGTGTTTTTTACCTGAAAGTGAAAAATAGCTTTATTTGCATGATACTGAAGAACATGACCACTTGTTTTTTTATCATCACTTAAAAAGTGAAGGTGAAAACCTGGGACTGAAATCCTTCCATATATTTCTGGTGTCCAAAACCCTATAAGTTGCCCACGGATGTTAGTTAAAGAGCTAACATCCTGCTCATTGACCATATCTAGAGCAGTCCTTCCTTTAGAGTTAGACTTTTGAGGAGTTCTAATTTTTAATTCATTAAAAATGGCATGAATATTTATTGCAATAAAAACATTTTCTATGTTTAATTTTTTTTTCAAAATTGACGCTGTATTTTCTTCATCAAGAAAATCACACTCGAATGAATTTTCGGATTCGAAATTTGTTATTTGTATAAAGGGGACAAGCTTTTTCGATATTTTATGTACGTCCTCACCTGCAGTCGCCTCCCATGCCTCACCATTTGATATGGTCAACTCACCGTTCATCCCCTCTGAACATCCGATCCCAAACATTTTTTCATTCTTGTGGGCATCAAAATCAAACTCACCATCAACAAAACCTGACATTAGAGCCCCGATGGTTGAAAACTGAACTATCTTACTCATAAGAAGGTAACCTCGCCATTTAAATAGACCCACTGGTTATTATAGGTGATTTAGTTAAAAAAAAATCAAATCTGCTTATTTATTTCGTTGGCTAGGAGGTATACTGACCTATAACAACATAGTTATTCCGATAACGCTACCAACTCACTGATTTAGTTCATGATGGTGCTTTGAGGGGCTTCAGTGGCTTCCATTGCCATCAGTTGCTCCTTCTGTCCAGCTACTGAAGGCGTGGTGCGTAAGGCTAAGCATAAGGATTCATACGTAAATGTGTAAGATCACGCTCTAGCCCTTTCAACATCTACGTTGCCGAAATCAAGCGTCATGCCACTGGCTATATCTATATTGGGGTCTGACGCTCAGTGGAACGAAAACTCACGTTAAGCAAAGTTTTCTGCCTCTGACACCTCTTTTGATGGTCTCAGATGTCCTTTGGTCACCAGTTCTGTCAACGTGAAGGAATAATGGCCAAGCATATTGATATGTCTGTGGCAAAGTGGGTAGAGGCAGGCGATATCTTCATCATTCATTGTTTCACCCTGCGCCCGGAGATGATTCAGGGCTGCCTGCATATAAATAGTGTTCCATAACACGACAGCGTTAGTGACCGGCCCCAGTGCTCCCAACTGATTTTCCTGACCGTCGGTATCTCGTTTTCTTATCTCACCTTTTTGACCGTGACAGATGGCTCTGACAACAGCATGGCGGCTTTCTCCCCGATTAATCTGGGTCAGAATACGCCGGCGGTAATCTTCATCATCAATATAATTAAGCAGATACAGCATTTTGTTGATGCGCCCCACTTCAATGATTGGCTGAGTAAGTCCGGAGGGACATTCACTTTTCAGCAATGAACGGACCAGCACTGAAGCCTTTACTTTGCCCAGCTTCAGGGATCCAGCGGTCCGGATCATTTAGTCCCACTGAAGGACTATTTTTCGGGGATCTGATTGCCCTCTGGCAATATCATTTAGCACACCATAGTCGGCATCATGGTCCATTCGCCAGAAAACCGAAGCACCGACATCAGCCAGGCGCGGAGAAAACTGGTATCCCAGCAGCCAGAAAAGGCCCAAGACAAGATCGCTGGCACCTGCTGTATCGGTCATAATTTCGGTTGGGTTCCGCCCAGCCTACTGCTCCAGAAAGCCTTACAGCACAAAGATAGAGTCCCTCAGCGTCCCCGATATAACGATGCCATGAAAGCCGGAATACTGATCGGACACAAAGTTGTAGCAGGTGATCCCTCTGTTATTACCAAAGTATTTGCGGTTCGCTCCGGTATTGATTGTTCTGACTGGCTAACAAAGCGCATTCCATCTGCAGATATCACTTCTCCTCCACCCCATATCTGTGCCAGTGGCAGAGTTGCCTGAAAATCAACCAGTCTAGCATTAGCGCTGGTGATAGTTTCAGCCCGCAGATAGTTCGCTTTTGTGCAGTTCAGCCGGTGTCGGGTCGATGCAGGAACATTTGATCTGATCAGTGGTTCCAAACCGATATTGCAGGCTTCAGCCATCAGCACGGCGCTGATGCTGACGGGCAGATCATCAACTCTGGCACTGGCTTCACTGGCGTGGAAAAACTGATCTGCAAATCCGGTATGGGCGTTAATTTCGAGCAGCAACTCCGTTAAATCCACTGGAGGGAGCAGATCACTAACCATTTTGCTCAGTCGCTTCAGACTGTCCGTCTCATCAAGACTGGCTAGGGGAGAAATTGTCAACCGGGGCTTCGGGCCAGAAACATCTAGTTCGACAGCCTCATTTTCGCCAAGACGTGCAGCAACCTGTCTGTAAGGGCTCCGTTTGGGAAACGGAAAATATTGTACGTTAGGGTGATTTTTTGTACCGACTGACATCAACTGACCGCAAAGGTCGATACTTTCCTTCAGCCAGCTTTTTATTGTTTCGCCAGATATAGTCTCCCGTCAGATTAATATGCTCCCAACCCAGCGGAGACAGGTGTGACAACAATTGCTCATTGAGATGTAGCCCCTTTCTTTTCAGAAGGTTAATGGCGTTTTCTATATATACGGTATTCCACAATGTGATCGCGGCGGTAATCAGCGTCAGTCCGCTGGCCCGGTAACTCTGGTTTTCCAGACCTCGATCCCTTATTTCGCCAAGACGATGCATGAAGACTCCTCTGGCAAGGGCATTAGGGCTTCTCCTTTATTCAGACCGGCCTGAACTCTGCGACGCAATGCTGGATCGCGGAACCAGTCCAGCATAAACAAAGTTCGCTCGATACGGCCAATTTCCCTCAACGCCTTAGCAAGTCCGTTCTGTTTGGGATAACTGGCCAGTTTTTTCAGCATCAAAGACGCAGTCACTGTTCCCTGCTTTATTGAGGTGGCCAGCCTCAGGATTTCACTCCAGTGGCTTTCTATGTCCTTGATATTCAGTGGTGTTGTGGAAATAATTGACTGTAGTGCAGGGTATTTATTAGCTTTCCCGTGTATAAACAACCGCCTGTCGTGAAGATCCCGGATCCTTGGTGCAAAAGCGAACCCCAGCAAATGCATCAGCGCAAAAACATGTTCCGTAAAACCTGCCGTATCGGTGTAATGCTCGGTTATTTCAAGATCACTTTCGTGATACAGCAGGCCATCAAGTACGTGGGTCGAGTCACGAACACGGCTGATCACTTTGGTGTAAAACGGACTGTACTGGTCAGAAATATGCGTATAAAACTGTACACCCGGCTCCTGGCCGTACTTCAGATTGACCTGACCCGCATAGCGGCCGTGGCTGCCAACCCGAAAATTCTGGCCGTCAGAAGATGAGGTTGAACCATCTCCCCATAATGCTGCCAGCGGACGTGACTTCTGGGCATTAACCAGTTCGGCCAGTGCAGCAGAGTACGTTTCATCGCGAATATACCATGCCTGCATATTTTCCAGCGAAGCCCGTGTGGTTCCCGGACAGGACTCTGCCATTTTAGTCAGCCCCAGATTGATGCCATCCGCCAGGATGGTGGTGAGAAGCAAACGATCATCCTGCGGGCGGGTAAGCGGGTTCTTCAGGTGGGTAAAATGACGCGTGAAGGCAGTCCATCGTTCAACCTCATCCAGTATTTCTGTAATTTTGGGATGCGGTAACATGTTGTAAATCAGGTCGGCCAGCGGTGAAATTGCTGAGGGAACTCTGTTATCCAGGGGAGTGACCTTTAAGCCTTTGTCAGATATATCCACATCGGGCAGATCTCCTGTGACAGCCATTGCATTAACTTCCTCCAGGCGGGAGGCCAGCAGCGTCAGCCGGGCCTTAAGGTAAGCCCCGCATTCTGTTTCGACAGGTATATTCAACTGGTTATTATTTAATAATTTATCAAAATCACCGCCCGGTATAAGGTAACTATCAAAGTTTTTGTAGCGCCGGGAGCCCCGGACCCAGATATCACCGGCCCGCAGTGCCCCCTTCAGCTCGTTCATTGCGCAAATTTCATAGTATTGCCGGTCAATACCAGAGTGGGTGATCACCATCTTTTTCCAGCTCTCGGGAATGAAATCCAGCGGTGCCGATGAAGGAATCTTTCTTAGCTGCTTACGGTACATCTCACGGATAGTATCGAGGGCGTCATTAAGAGGTAAGGCGGCCGGAGTGGCCATCAGTTGCAGGGCCGATAACAATCGGGAAGAATATTTACGCAGTGTGCTGAATTTTTCGGTAATAAGATGAAGTGGTTCGAAATTATCCTTACGTGCAAGGAGCCGGGTTTCCTCCAGGCTGGCGGCAAAATCTTCCCACGGTAATATCTGTTCAACAGCAGACAGAGGGTCTTCGCCTGCGTTGCGTGCATCCAGGATTGCCTGCCCAACGGAAACATACTGACGTAATTTTTGCTGTATCAGCTTACCTGTTTTCTGAAGGCGTTCGGTCTGCTGACGTTTTGCCCGGCTGAACATGCTGCCCAGAATACGTTCGTGCAGTTCTATAATTTCATCAATAATTGTAGCTCTGGCTTCAGTCAGTTCACAGACTATCGTTGCGTATCGACGCGCAGGGGAAAAATCAGCTAAATCCCGGCTGCTCATTTTGCGGCCCTCACGCGCGAGTTTCAGCAATCGGTTCTGGTGAACCGTTCTCTCCACCCCTTCCGGTAGCGCCAGTGCTTCAATGGTGTTAAGGCGGTCGATATGTTGCAGGACATTCTTTCCATTGATCTTCCCAGGAGGCTGAAGCAACCACGTTAAACGAGAAATTTGCTTTTCAGTTGTCACCAGTAGCGCATCAAACGCTGATTTATGCGTGGCACTAAGGTGCGTATTCAGCGTGGTATAAATCGCTTTATCACCCAGCGTCATTGCTTCAGCACAGGTACGTTCCACAACATCAATACCAGGAACAATAATTCGCTGTTGATGCAGATATTTCAGTAATTCCTCTGCGATAAGTATGCCCCGATCAGTCCGGGTAGACAGAGGGAGCAGATACTGGATACATTCTTTCTGAAGCGCACCATTGAAAGCCTTCAGTTCCAGATAGCGATAGAGTTCACTCAGGTGCTCACGCCGGGTGGTCTCACGGCCGGAAATATATTCCTGCCAGAGTTCTGCTGAAAGTTTAAGGCGGTTGCCGATGACTCTGAGCAATTCTGCCGGTGGAGACGATTTTTTATCCGGAGCAAACCCGATATTTTTCAGATAACAGAGAAGGACGGCAAAACCAAACCGACTGGCGGGTTTACGGTGAGCATTAATAAATGCCAGATCCTGCTCGCTGAAATACGCCATTCGGGTCAGCGTTAACTCATCGTCCGGTAATGCCAGTAATGATTCTCTTTCCGACAGTGAAAGAATCTGCCTCCTTGCCATATAGTTTCCCTCATAAATTATTCGATGCGGTATTTTTAACAAAAATGCTTATCGCATAAGGGTACACTCTGATGCCATAGCCAAAACGTGACGGCACTCGCCTAATGACATAACCTATATGCGATAGAATAAATGCAATAACCTAAATGCGATAAAGTGGTAAAAAAATGTTCATCAGAGCTTATTTGAGGGCATCGACGGAAGATCAGTTTGCCGATCGGGCAAAAGAGATGCTGGAGCAGTTTGTCCAGGAACGGGGACATAAAATCGCCAGCTACTACCGTGAGAATATCAGCGGTACAAAACTTGACCGTCCAGAGTTGGGGCGCTTACTGATGGATAGTCACCGTAATGATATTTTGCTGGTCGAGCAGATAGACCGACTGACTCGACTGAGTAACAGTGACTGGATGACCCTGAAAAAACAGATCGAACAACACGAACTGCGAATTGTCAGTCTGGATATTCCCACCTCATGGCAGGCGCTATCAGATAAAGATCCTTCTCAGGCAGATCCGATCACCTGTGCTGTTATAACAGCCATCAATAACATGCTTATCGACCTGATGGCAGCAATGTCGCATAAGGACTGGCTGAGCCGCCGCCAGCGACAAAAACAGGGGATTGAGCGGGCTCATTCGCTGGGTAAATACCGGGGTAAACAAGCCGATAGTGAGCGTCATCAGAAAGTACTGTACTACCGCCAGATTAAGAAACTGAGTATTCGAGAAACAGCTGATGCGACAGGATATAGTTGTTCGCAAGTATGTCGAATACAGACTATATATAAAAAAAATCTTTAATAAACAAAATAAGGACTACACATGCGGCTCAAAAAGATCAAACTTACTAATTTCAGGGGTTACAGAAATACAATAGAAATTCCTGTCGATGAAGCCATGACAGGAATTGTAGGCCGCAATGATTTTGGTAAGTCAACAATCCTTGAGGCATTAGCTATATTTTTTGAAATTGATGGTATTAAAGCAGATAAAAATGACATGAACTGCTTTAGCATGGCTAATGGGGATACTCACTTTGAAATTTCTTGTGAGTTTGATGATCTGCCACCCGTAATACTTATTGATGAGCGAGTGAGCACGACTTTGGCTTCTGAGCATTTATTAAATAGTCATGAATGTTTCGAAATTGTAAAAACATTCAAAGCAACAACAACTGGAAAACCAGATAAAACATACATCCGTTGCCAGCACCCTGTAAATGAACCGTTGAACAATTTGCTGGGAATGAAAATATCAGAATTGAAAGCGATAGGAAAAGATGTTGAACAAAAAGTGGAGGATAAACGAACTGCATCGTTATGGAGACAAGCAATCAGAGATGCTGCTATGCCATATGAATGTGCTGAAATTTTACTTGATGTGGATAAAGGATTAGGCACAGAAACTAAGTCGATATGGGGGCGGATTCTTGAACAACTACCAACCTTTGCTCTTTTCAAGGCAGATAGGGAGAGTAGCGATGGTGACTCTGAAGCAAAAAACCCATTACAACAGGCTGTTAAGGATGCTCAGGCTGCATTGCAAGGGAAGATTTCAGCTCTTGAACAAGAAATCCAGGACAGTGTATTAGATGTTGCAGGGAGGACTCTTGATAAACTGCGTGAAATGGCACCAGAGCTTGCGAATGAACTCACTCCGCGGTTTAAAGAAAAGCCTAAATGGACATTTAACTTTACACTAGATGGTGAGAATGGAATTCCAATAAATAAAAGGGGAAGTGGTGTAAGGCGACTTATTTTACTTAATTTTTTTAGAGCGGAGGCTGAGAAGGCAGTATCAGGGACCCCGCGCAACGTTATTTACGCTATAGAAGAACCAGAAACATCACAGCACCCTAATTATCAAATTATGTTGATGAAAGCTTTATTGTTACTTTCAAATAAACCTAATCGGCAAATTATTGTAACTACACACGTCCCAGCTTTAGCAGGATTAATTCCAGTCGAAGGCATTCGTTATGTAACAAAAGACGAAGATGGACAGCCTGTTGTAAAAATGCCAGACAATGCAGTTCTCAGGGAGGCGACAGAAAGTCTTGGAGTTTTACCAGAAACCGGCATGGAAAGAGCTAAAGGTATAGTTTTAGTTGAGGGGAAATCAGATGTAACCTTCCTTAGGCATGCAGGAATATGTTTAAAAAAATCAGGGGATATTCCTGTTAACCTGGAAGATGTAAATATTGTGCCCATACTTATTGGAGGGTGCGGGAGTGTTAAACATTGGGTCACATTAAATCTGGCAAATGACCTTGGACTTCCATGGTGCGTTTTTCTCGATTCAGATATTGGAGGTGATCCAGCACAAGTTCTTTCGATAGAGAAAAGAAAGAAGGAAGTGGAAGAGGCCGGAAAAATGTTTTTTTCCACACGTAAACGTGAAGTTGAAAATTATCTTTGCCCGGACCTAATAAGAGATGAGACAGGGGTTCAGGTTGTTTTCACTGATACATGTGACGCTAAAAAAATCATAGGAAAGGCAACCAACACGAAACCTAACGACGTACTGGACAAGTTCTGGCCCTTAATGACTGCCGAAAGGATCATAAAATGCTCTACTTATAGAGATGGCGATAGTGACAAAATTGAGCTTATAGAAATTCTTGAAGGCATTGTTTCATTAAGCGATTGATCACGACCTACGTTGCATAGCGGTGTGTACGTTTAAGCTTCTGTGCAACGTTGTCATGCTTAAAAAATGAGCTTAACGTACAATATTTTCCGTTTCCCAAACGGAGCCCTGTAACGACTATCAAACTGATGACCCAGAGATTTTATTGCTTCCAGCGGGTCTGTCGGGTGCCCCAAAGAACGATAAACCTTAATCCGGTTTGCCTGCCAGTCAGTACCCTGTAGTAATCTTACACGGGGATCTCCCCACTAGTTACTGCCGGTAACGTAGACATCCCTCCGTCTCAGACTATCCTGCAGGTTACTGAGAAAGCAGAGCGTGTATCCCCTGCGGGTAATATGTTTTTCCTTGTTAATCACCAGCCGTTTCCATGACCGACTGATAATTTCCGTTGGTGCGTCGTCAAAAAACTGCCGCCCTGAGCTGAACTCCCGGAAGAGGTAGTCACAGGCATTCAGAGTGGTAACCCCGGCAGGTGCGGATGAACATTTAACGGTATTCAGCAGATGGGGCATGAAACGACGAACGCGTCCGTACTGCTCCACCATTTCGTCATGTAAATTATCGTCTGAGGGCCGGTCAATTTCACGGACAAGCGTGATGATTTCAGCCAGCTTTTGCCTAGGGATGTAGCTGAACACCTCAGCACGAATTGATTCGTCCGGTGTTTCTTCTTTCAGCAGGTACGAACATGCGCTGGCGAGCGCCAATGCAGATTTATCCAGATCCTTCAGCGAGCGGAGCCGTTTTTTCTGCCCAATCTTTCTGGCGTCACGGATGATAACGGCCAGCATAGCGTCCAGAACGTCCAGTGCATCATCCAGCGCCAGTGTTTCCCATGCAAGGGGGTCGACGCTCAACGGAACGGTTTCACACGTTAAGGCTTTTTTGTCCAATAAATCATAACATTGTGGACAGTGAAAAACTCGCTCAAAACGATGTGTTTTTTTAATCGCTAAATTGCATTTAACGGACACTGCTGTCCATTAATCGATTTTTCAGACGATCTTCCTCGCCTAACGTGAGTTTTCGCTCCACTGAGAATCAGCCCCATAATCAGTCAGAACAGGCGGTCGAGTTTTTAGTCATTTCTCAACCAACGACGCGCGGTGATAGAGAAGATAGTTAATCAATGTTATCCAGACTTACTTCTGGAAATCCAAATGTTGAACAGTGCAGTTGCCCAAGTAGTGATCTTGCTGTGGGCTACCGCCCGAAATGCCGATAGCACCAATGATCCCATCTTGATAGTAGAGAGGACAACCTCCCGCAACGGGGGTAAAGCGTGGCGTTTGTGATAGCGGGGCAAGAGAAGGCTGCTGAACGATCTCATTCCAAGCATGTGAGGGGAGCGCAAAGCTACTTGCGGTCCATGCTTTATTGATGGCGACATCAATAGTTAGGAATTGGGCCGCGTCATGGCGAGCAAAATGAAGCAGGTGCCCGCCATTATCCACTATGGCGACCGAGATTAAGATACCCATTTCTTCCGCTAAACGTAACGCTGTTTTGCTGGCCAATTCGGCTGCTTCAGCCGTAATGTGTTGTAGTGAATAGACCGAAGGGGTTATCGGTGACATAACGAATCTCCAAAACCCTGACCGGAACGCGATCAGGGTAAGTTAAGTTAGAAAGTGCGCTCGACGGCTTGGCAAATCTGTTCGACACTTGGAATATACAGCGCTTCCAAATTAGGCGAAAAAGGTACCGGAGTATGAGGGGCACTCACGACTTGCGGTGCACCCTTAAGTAGTCCAAAGAGTTTAGGGACTACTTGAGCGACAATGTCGGTGGCGATATTACAGCGTGGATAGGCTTCATCTACCGCAACGAAGCGTTGTGTCTTCGCTACTGAGGCCAGAACTGTTTCGATATCGAGTGGCGATAAAGTACGAAGATCAACCACTTCTACACTTATCCCCTTTGTCGCTAGCTGTTTGGCTGCGTCTATACTGCGGTTAACCATCTGACCATAAGTGATGATGGACACATCGCTACCTTCGCGTGCAATACGTGCCTTCCCGAAAGGTAAGGTATAACTCTCCTCAGGGACGTCACATTCAGTCTCATAAAGATTTTTATGTTCACAGAACACAACAGGATCGTTATCACGGATAGCTTGGATCATTAATCCTTTTGCATCGTACGCATTACTAGGGCATACCACTTTTAACCCTGGAATGTGAGTAAAAAGAGAGGTCAGCATTTGGGAATGCTGAGCCGCACCATTGATACCCGCACCGACCATCGTTCTGACGACCAGTGGTGTTTCAGCTTTACCGCCGAACATATAGCGGATTTTGGCCGCCTGATTCATCAGCTGGTCGAGGCAGACACCCATAAAATCAATAAAAGGGACTTCTGCAATGGTACGGACTCCACAGGCTGCGGCGCCTACTGCAGCCCCAACATATGCCATCTCTGTTGGTGGAGCATCGATCACACGATCTCCATGTTTGGTATAAAGGCCTTTCGTTACCCCTAAAACACCTCCCCAACAATCGACTTCACCGCCTGTGCCAACCCCGCCTGCCGTATCTTGTCCGAACATAATGATATTCGGGTCTTGCATCATTTCTTGGTCCATCGCTTCGTTGATGGCAAGTTTCATTGAAATCATTCTGGTCATGGTCAAATCCTATTCTTAAAATTTTCTATCAGTAATTCACATAGACGTCGCGGTATAAAGCATCAGCCTCCGGCTCAGGCGCGGCTTTAGCTGCGTTAACGGCTTCATCAATTAACGCGGCAACCTGCTGGTCTATTTCGGTTAAGGCAGCGAGCGAGATACCTTGCTGTTGAGCTTTATCGATAAAGATTTTCAAGCAATCTCTATCACGACGAGCCTGATCCACTTCACCTGCGGGGCGGTAAGCTTGCTGATCACCTTCGAAGTGCCCATAGAAACGTACATTTTTGCATTCCAGTAGTACCGGTCCACCGCCGTTACGCATACGTTCAATTAATTCACCGGCTACGAGATAAACGGAGAAGAAGTCCAGTCCATCAACGGTGACGCTCGGCATACCGAAGCCTTTAGCACGATCTTCATAACTTGTGACTGACGTAGATCTTTTTTGCGGCGTTGATTGAGCATAATCATTATTTTCTACAACAAACATGAGGGGGAGATTCCACACGGTAGCTAGGTTCATACTTTCTAGTACGGCACCTTGGTTGACTCCGCCATCACCACCAAAACAGATTGCAACGTCTCCCTGTGCACGGATCTTCGCTGCTAAGGCAGCTCCGCAGACTAAGGGGGCTCCAGCGCCTAAGATTCCGTTTGCACCCATCATCCCTTTACTTAAGTCAGCGATATGCATCGAACCGCCTTTACCATTACAAACACCACCGGCTTTGCCGTAGATCTCTTTCATCATGGCGATGACATCGACGCCTTTTGCAATACAGTGACCATGCCCACGGTGCGTACTGGCGATCTGATCGCTATCGGATAGGTGTGACATAATGCCAACAGCGGTCGCTTCCTGACCGGCATAGAGGTGGGCAAATCCCGGGATAGTGCCTGTCGCATAATCCTGATGTAAGCGATCCTCAAATACACGAATTGTTTTCATACTCTTATAAGCACGTAATAATAAGTTAGGTGCTATTTGATTATAATCATGTGATTTTTTGCCAATAATTTCTTTACTCATAATTAACCTCATTGGAATTTAATTTTTTATATAAAATCATTTAATTTATCAGGTGTGGATAGAAAGAGGTGAGGTAAAGGATTTTCCTCGCCTTCTTGTTGTGGGTAAATATAATATTATGGCGAGTAAGAGTAAATGTAGCGGGTCCAAGTTTGACTATGCCAAACTTTAATCAAGGTGTTAAAAAAAGTTTAACACGGTCTAACACGCTTTTAAGGTGTTCTTTTGAATGGCTGACTAAGCTTAAAGAGGCGTCAAGCTTCCCTTCAGAAATCATAGGAAAGGCAAGGCAGAAGGTTTGCTGCTCAACCTGACCTACATCCACGGCATAGCCTTGTTGCTGGATTTTTTTTATCTTACGTTCCAGTACTGGTGTAATAAACCCACCTTTACGTAGCGAGTGAAGTAAAGGTTTATCATAGGCGAGAAAAATATTACCGGTGGCAGATGAAATGGTTGAGAAGAAGTCATGTCTTTTTTCATTAATTGATAACTTATAATCCTGCTCGATATAGTCAATAATCATATAATGATGACTTCCCGTTCGAATAGATAAAAAACAGGTGATCGAGGTCTTATATGCTATTTTATCAATATAATGATGGTATCTGTCAATTATTAATCTGTTATTCTGATTCGCTTTAGAAAGTAATTGTATTCTACTATTTAAGCTATACATCCCCTTCTCATTTAATGCGTATCCAAGAATAACTAAGGTATTGAGAAGGCCATGTAAGGTTGTTTTATTAACAGAGAGTTTTTCTGCGATATCAGAGAGGCTCAACTTTTCTTGAGATTCACTCAACACTTCGAGTGTTAGTATCGTCCTCTCAACCGTTTTAAGTACGTTGTTTTGATTCGCCATAAATCGCTCATCCCTCGTTAATCTAGACGGCTATGCTAGCACATTCCCTGAGTATTAAGATGATGTGACTATTAATTAGCCAAAATTTTATTTTATATAAACTTTTTTGATATTTCCGTTCACTTCTTTTCTCTCTTAGAACTAAGGTACGGTGATTAATAAAGAGAAGCGTTATGCCTTTTCGTCTAAGTATTTTAGGTAATGCCTCTAATTGGTTGAATTGAGGTATGATTAGGCTTTTGAGGCTTCATCATAGCCAGCGTTACTGTTCATTGTCCACGATGCCAATCTATTCAAGTATACCGTCATGGTCAAAACCCTAAAGGCCGCGACCGATTTCTATGAAGCTAGTAAACATAGCGTCAAAGAACAGATTACCGAGATGGCATGCAATGGAGCTGGTGTCCGTGATACCGCAAGAACGTTTAAAGTCGGTATTAATACTGTTTCCCCACTTTAAAAAACTCTCGCCAAGGCGAATAACGTCCTATCCAGTTGCGCATGCTGATGTTGTATTCATCTGTGAACTTGATGAGCAATGGAGCTTTGTTGGTAGTAGGGGTTCGACGCTCAACGGAACGTTTTCACACATTAAGGCTTTTTGTCCAATAAATCATAACATTGTGGACAGTGAAAAACTCGCTTAAAACGATGTGTTTTTAATCGCTAATATGACCGCACTGACGTGGTTTATTAATGACGGGTACAGCCGGATGGCCGAAATGCAACGGATGGAGGCGATCTGCCAGCAGAAAGCGCCGCTGGCTGATATATCGCGTTGTGACGGGAAGCCCTGCGTTAAAGTGGATACCCGCACTACGTATGGTGATAAAGAGAATACCTGGATGATTATCAAAAAATAAAATAACGGAGCATTACGCTCCGTTATTTGTTGATGTCGTGACTTACATAGGCAGGGAGAGCGAGGCGGTTTCAAGCGATTCGCCATCGTTCAGCCGGTTCTGCATGTCGCTGACGAAGGCATCCATCTGGCTGTTGGCAAAGAATTTAATCCCGACCAGCCGGACGTCTTCATTTTCATCAATCACAATGCGTTCCCTGTCGTTCAGGGTTTCGAGCATCCTTTCTTTCCAGGCGTCATCCAGCAGGCGGTCATCCCCTTTCGGCTCAAGGAATACCTGCCAGTAAGCGTTATCTGCATTGCGCGTCAGTATCATGATGAAATCCGGCATAAAGCCGCGCACGCCGCCGAACTCTGTGAGCTTAAAGCGCGTTGACTGCTCGTCATTACGCAGCACGTAAATATCGTCGTAACGTGCTCTGAGCTTCGGCATAAAGCCTTCCAGCGTGTTCACCAGACGATAGTCTGTTTTGGACAACAGCCAGCCCATATAAATCAGGGCGTTCCGATACAAAAATCCAGGAGGGTTCAATTGGGACATCGTGCCGCCATTTACTGCCGGGTTTCAACAGCTGATCAGTCTTGTGAACGCCAGGAATTTGATCTGCGAGCCTTCGCCGGCCGTGCGGGCTACGACGTGGTGGGAATATTTAAGGAAACAGGTTCAGGAACTAAACTCGACCGGGCTGAGCGAAAGAAAGTCCTGGCGCTTGCCCAGACTAGGCAAATTGATGCAATCCTGGTCACTGAGCTTTCCCGGTGGGGGCGCTCGACGCTCGATCTGCTCAATACACTACGTGAACTGGAGAACTGGAAGGTTTCCGTGATAGCCATGAATGGAATGGCGTTCGATCTTTCGTCGCCGTATGGACGAATGCTGGCGACGTTTCTTTCCGGCATTGCGGAGTTTGAGCGGGATCTCATCAGCGAGCGGGTCAAGTCAGGCCTTGCTGTTGCGAAGGCACGTGGTAAGAGGCTTGGTCGTCAGGCCGGAGTGCGACCAAAATCAGACCGACTTTTGCCTAAGGTGGTTGCGATGAGAGCCGAGGGACGCAGCTATCGCTGGATCGCACGCGAGCTCGGTATCAGCAAGAATACCGTCGCTGACATCGTGCAACGACACAGAGCTAACGCTTAGGGTGTCATTTCGCCCTCAGCCGGAACCGACCCCATCAGGGAAAGATAATGAGACCCAGTATCCGAGCGAAAATTGTGAAAGTATGTGAAGCTAAGATTGCGGTGAAAGGGAATGATGTTGGCGTGTCATTTTATGCTTTTTTTTCCAACAAGAATGATGACCCGGAATTACTCATGGAAGTAGCCCAATGGTGGATCATGGAAATGAAACTGGACCACTTTGAGAAAGCCAGAAAAATCATATCTCTCGTATAGGTCTGTCACCCCACTTTTGATTGACTTTCTCGGTGCAGTGCCTGAATTCGACATATTTGAGAGGGACTGTAGCCCGTAGCATCGGCTGTTTCATGGATACTCAGTTTCTTAACCTGTCGGTAGTACAGGACTTTCTGGTGCCGTTCCTGATCGGCCTGTTTTCCCCGGTATTTCCCCAGCGCATGGGCCCGTTCAATTCCCTGTTTCTGCCGCTGGCGGCGGCTCAGCCAGTCCTTATGCGACATCGCGGCCATCAGATCGATAAGCATGTTATTGATGGCGGTTATCACGGCGCGGGTGATTGGGTCAGCCTGCGAAGGGTCTTTATCTGACAGCGCCTGCCATGATGTTGGGACATCCAGGCTGACAATCCTCAGCTCGTGTTTCTCGATCTGCCTTTTCAGCGTCATCCAGTCGCTGTTGCTCAGACGGGTCAGGCGGTCTATCTGCTCGATCAGCAAAATATCATTGTGGTGACTGTCCATCAGTAAACGTCCCAGCTCCGGGCGGTCAAGTTTTGTCCCGCTGATATTTTCCCGGTAGTAACTGGCGATTTTATGCCCCCGTTCCTGAACGAACTGCTCCAGCATCTCTTTTGCCCTATCGGCGAACTGATCTTCCGTCGATGCTCTCAAATAAGCCCTGATGAACATTTTTTCACCACATCATCGCATATAGGTTATGTCATTCATCGTGCGCCGTCACGTTTTGGTTATGGTGTTAGGGTGTACCCTATTGCCACAGGCAAGTCTGTTCAAAAAACAGGCTTGCCGTACAATAATTCTCTATATCCAAACTGACCCCCACTACTCCCCAAAGCCCGGCGTTGAGCCGGGCTGAAAAAGTGAGAGGGTTTGACGATCAGTTTTTTTTGAAGCCCGGCTTGCCGTTTTTGGCGCGCCATTCCTTAACCTCTTTCACGATTCCTTCTGGACTGTCTTCGCGATCATTTCGGGGATAATAAATTAAATCTGAACCATCAGGATGTTCAGTTAGGCGACGAAACTCATCAACTAATTTATCATCATCAGCTTCCGTTTCCCCTTCCGCCCGGCAAATTTTTCGCACAAACTCCAAAAACTCAGTCTCAGAAAAATCAGAAATTTTTTTATTTTCCATTTCATTTACCCTCTTTATGGATATCGATGTGCCGCCTGGGAGTCATTATCCCCAAATTATCAACATCATAAACAGCCCCATTGTCCTTTATTTGTTTAACATGATGAAGTTCATAACGTTGACGACTACCAACTCGCTCTGATTCTGGAACAAACGGAGATTTACCATTTTTTATGTTTGTCCTATTCTGATTATTGAATTGCTTGCCTAATGCAGGATCTTTACTGACTTCCTGCCAGAATGCCTTGCGGAACGCATCAAAGCTCGCAAACTTGCGCCCACGCAGCTTGTCCGCGATCTGGGTTGGAACCGGGGAGCCAAGTTCCTGGCCCGCCTTATTCAACCAACCATCCCCCACATTTTTCCCTTTGCCGCTGACTTTACCCGGCGTGTATCTTGGGCTGCTGACCATCACGTAGATGGCTTCTACGCCCACCTCCGTTGCATCCGGCTGCCACAGGATAAAATCCTGCAAATCCTGCACCACATCGGCCGGGAAGGTGGTCACCACGATGCTGTCCGCCTGCCTGACGTTGGTACCGGTATGTACCGGACTGTTCGGTACCGGCGAGTCGTTGCCGGTGTGTGCGGGCGCTGCCGGCCCGGTAGGCATCGGGTTTATCAAAATCGTTCTGGCCGGCACGCCTTCCATCGCCGGCAGTGTAATTTTATCCAGTCCGGTCTGTTCATCACGCACAGGCCGGAATACCGGTACGCTCGGCGACACCCCCCCCACCCCTGTTCTGACAAAGTTTACACTCTGACGGCCAGTTTCGTCAGTGGAGATAAACCCGCGGACCGGCATATCAATCGAGGTCATGCCCGGCTGGATTGATGTCCGCCCCGCGGCGGCCAGGCTCGCCTGAAGAGCAAACAGATTAACATCCCGCCCGGGTACCTGGTCACTTCCTGCTCCAACCTCCGTCGGGTAGAAAGCAAGAGTAAATGCACCCAGTACTGCCCCTGCCGCAACTGCGGTACCCGCACGTATGCTGCCAACTTCCACCGCGCCGCGCCACAATGCGCTTGAGACCCATCCGGCCAGTTCGCTGGAGGTCGTCATCACCCCTTGTCCGACCGTCGACATCTGTAACATTGCGGGAGCCCGGTTAAGCACCATGGCACCGGCAGACGCCAGCGCGGCATTGGCCGCCTTCACCTTTTCAGGCGTGTACGCGGGCGCATCCAGTATGCCGGCTTTATCGAACAGCGCTTTCCGGGCGACTTCCGCCTTGCGGGCCTCCTCTGCCTTGCGGGCCTCCTCCGCCTTTATCTGTGCCTCTTTTTTGTCGTTCAGGTAAAACCAGACCTGTTGCCAGGCTTTATCTTTCTGCTCCTCCCTGGCGGAGCGATTTCCAGACTCCACCCCTGATGCGAGGAATGTGTTGTCGATAACACCATTCTTGTGAACCAGAACAGAGTAAATATTATTCCCTACGCGGGAGTAATATTGATACTTTCCTTTTACATCACCATATTGGTATCCTGCATCGACCACATCAGGGTGGCCGGGTTGCGCGTAAACCGTTTTGCCCGCGATAGTATACCCGCCGTTAGCTCCACCAGTCGGCGGCGGGGTATCCTTAATTAACGAACTTAAAACGCGGACAATTTTATTTGTGCCGTCATTGACCAGAGAAGAATTCTCTTCGGTCATGACGATACCATTCATCGCAGGAAAGCCTTCATCGTTAATAATGACCTCTCCCCAGGGGGTGTTAATTGAATCGCCAGGCTTCATGACTTCCCAGCTGACCCTGGCCTTGTCATTTCCGTTATTGCCATTTCCTGATCCTCTGCCACTATTGCCATGAGAACCACCGCCCGGTGCCGGCTCACTTCCTCGCTCACTACTCCAGCTGGTGCCATCTCCTTTGCCACCGCCGTAATTAAATCCACCCATAATCGAACTCCTTAAATTCATCGTGTTGCACGCTTATCGCCTGCAAAGACGCTCAACAGTGCTCAGCCCCCAATATTAATCAGGCGCGCTCATTTCCTTTTTCCAAAGCAGCCAGTCGTCTTTCAAAATTTTCTCGTTCTGCTTCTCGCAGTGAACGCTCTTCCTTCAGCGCTTCAACCAGCAACGCCACCACGCCGTTGATATTGATACTGCGGGCATCTTTCAACACGCTGCCATCATTGAGCTTCAGCTCGGTCCGGGTCACTGACTGGGGGAGAATTTCTTCCACTTCCTGGGCAATCACGCCCGCTTCCGGCAAACCCTGCTTGAGGTAGGTGTAACCACCGATATGGGCCAGCTTGTCCAGGGCACCGTCAATTTGTGTGATATCCGTTTTCATGCGGATATCGGAGCTGTTGTGCCAGGCTCCATTTGTGAAGGCACTACCATCATTGCGGAATTCATACCAGCCATCCGCCCTGCCGTTGGCCACGTGCAGCCCCATGAAATGATGCTGCCCGATACGCTCATAGTGGAATACGTCAGCAAACAGGTCGCTATAACCCTGTATATGCAGCCCGTTGGTAATATGGCCTTTCTTATCGTCAGTATTCCGGACTCCTGCTGCCCAGAACCATCCATCCTGATTGCGCTTGGTCAGCTGCCCCACAGACAAATCGGCATTCGGCCTGACCTGCAGTTCGTTCCAGTTACCCTGCCAGTCGCGGTAAGAGAGCAGGCCATAATCCTCCCTGCCGGCGACCACGCGTGACCCCATCAACATGGCTGTAGTGACATTACCGCTGGTGAAGTTGGTATGTACGGCGGCCGCATCATAGACCTGGCCGTCGATAAGCGGGGCAGGCCCGGTGGTCGCGGTGGAAATCCCCGCATTGTGTGAAATCATTGCCCCGCCAGCAATATCGACACCGTTGAGCAGTGCTGCTCTGCCGGAGGTGAGATTGAATCCGAAAGGTCGCAATGTGTTCCACTGGCCATTTTGAGCCTGCCCCGATGGCGTGGTCAGCATATAAAAACTCTGTCCATCGTTACGCAGCATCACGCCGGTTTCACCGTTGGCCAGTCGAAAGCCGTTGGCAGATTTGGAGACGATTTCATCGTCGCTGATAGCCCGCTTGCGTAGCGTAGTAAGAGATTTCAATTCGGTGATGTCGTCGTTGACGCCATCCTGTGCCTGGGCGTTTTTCTTTTGTTCAGCCATGTTGATGTCCTCATTTGTACTGTTGTTGGGAAGTGGTGCAAGATAGTTACTTTACTGTTCATACATACAGCATAGTAACTATCTTGATACTGTTTCCTCAAGATGCATTTGCTGTGCCACCGCTGTTACAAAACAGCGCGGTATGCGCTCTGCGCATGAAGGCGCCAGCCACAGCTAAAAAGGACACCCACAGGCAAGGGGCGCCGGTCGCCCGGCGAAGCCGGTTCCGGTCTGAAAGGTTTCATCAATCCCCCCCCCTCCCTGCCAGGCCAGCCCCGCTTAACGCGACGGAGAAGCCTCTCTGCGCCGCCGGAGTGGTCACGGGCATGGCCGTGGCGTATCTCCGCGTTAGCGGGCCTCTGGGCCGCTTACGGGCGTGTACCTTTAACTTAACGCAACGCCTCTGGCCGCAACACAGTGGCCTTAGTTACAACACCCATTATAAAGCCACACTGTTCCGGGCCGTCGGCCCGGGGCGGCGGGGCTTTGCAGTGGGCCAGGTTTCCCCGTGCGTGCCATTTATACGGCGCTTTCTTTCGCTGATGTTCCGTTGCCGGGGTTTCAGGAAGTTTGCGGGTCAGAAACCCGCCCCGGCGATGGCCGGGGACCTAGGACCTACCCAATAGCTTTTCTGACCGGACATTCGGGTATACGCCCGGAGCAGGGATAAGGCTCTGAGCAAAGTGAAGAGAGCTACCCTGAAACCTTGCGCAGCAGGTTCCGGGTACTCTTTCTTTAGAAAGCATGTTTTGTTCAGAAGTAACGTTCGGAGTTAATCATAAAGAAAGTGGGCCGTTCGGAGTTAATGGGGGGGGATTCATGCGTATGGGGTTGAGCATGGGCTGCATGCCGGGGTTTTCGGGGGTTATTTGCCGCTTTTTCACGTGGCCCCTGCGGTCGTGGAAGAAAACGGGCGCTGACGGTGTGCGTCGGGTGGATTTCGCGCACGGGTCATCCTGCCCGGCATCCGTGAGGATGTCAGCATCTCTGCGCGCGGGGAGCGCGGATAAAGTCGGTGGGGTCAGGCAGTCGGTCGCTATTCCGGGGTGACGCCGGCGCGATCAAGCAGCAGCCGGTGATATTTTTCCGGGTCGGTCACGTGCAGCTGCGGATGTTCCGCCTTCACGGCCTGCTCAAGCTTCCAGCACTCGGCCGGGTACGTTTCCGCGCTCGCCGACCAGCGCAGCCAGGCCTGGCGGTAGCGGCCGGAGCCGGCGCGCGGGCGCAGCGGACGAACGCTGCCGGCATGGCCATCCAGCGCCCGCTCCAGGTCGGAGGTCACGCGCTGCTTTTCGGCCCGCAGGTCCGGACTCACGACCCAGCGTTTGATTTTTTTCAGGCGGTTTTTGAGGGAGTGGTGGCGCTCGATGCTGATGCCGAGACGGGCCATTTTAATCTGATGACGCTCATACTTCTCACGCATCGACTCGGCAACGCCCGATGCAACGGCCCACTGGCGGTACTTGTGCAGCCAGGACCTGACGTTTTCAACGGTCATGCCGCGGGACGTGAAGAAAGATTCGGTCAGAAAAATACGCATCGGTTTGTGCTGACCGGAGTCGCTGTCGCGGTCACGGTGTACGACGACGTATTCCATCTGTTCGAGCACGCGAAGGGCTTTCAGAAGCACGTCATAAGCCTTGCGGCCGCTTTCATAGACGTGCAGTACGCCCATGCGTCGCGCCATCTCTTCGACCGGCAGCATCGTCTCAAACATGTACTCGCTGTCCGGGCTGTAGTCGCAGTTTGCGGCCAGCACCATGGAAAGGGCGCTCAGGGCTTCACGGCTCTCCGAGCGGGCGGTGATGCGCATCGGTTTTGGACGAAAATCGCGGTCGAACGTGCGGGAGTACGGGGTATACCCCTTACGGCGAAGCGCAATAAGGTCGGGGTTTCGACACCAGTCGTGATGGCGGATAAAGGCCAC